>JBQCFA010000037.1:0-9304 GCA_051959695.1 Rhizobiaceae bacterium | reverse complement strand
AGACGACCTGCGCCGTACCATGCGTCGCGACGCCGCGAACGATCGCGCGCGTCGTCTGCACCTTGTGGGTGACGATCGAGACCTTGGCCCCGACCAGCCGGTTGAGGAGCGTCGACTTGCCCGCGTTCGGCGCGCCGATCAGCGCTACGAAGCCGGAATGCGTCGGGCCGCTCGGCTGCGTCTCCTCGCTCATTCGGGCGTCCCGGCGGCGTGCCAGACCTTTTCGCGCAGGAGCATCGCCGTCGCGGCCGCCTGTTCGGCCTCGCGCTTGGAGCGGCCGCTGCCCTCCGCGGGCGCGTATCCCGCGACGCTGGCGCTGATGGTGAAGACCGGGTCATGATCCGGTCCCTCGCGACTTTGGATCGAATAGCTGGGCGCGCTGCCTGCGACCTGGTGCGCCCATTCCTGCAGTTCGGTCTTCGGGTCGCGCCGCGCCGCGCCCGCCTCTTTGGAGCGCGGCTGCCAGTATCGCAGCACGAAATCGCGCGCGACAGCGAAGCCGCCATCCAGATAGAGCGCGGCGATCAGCGCCTCCATCACGTCGGCGCGCAAATTGATGCGCTTGCGGCCGGACAGGGTCTTGATGTCGCCGCCGGCGCGCACGAGATCGATCAGCCCGATCTCCTCGGCGATATCCGCAAGGGTCTCGGCGTTGACCAACGCGTTCAGCCTGAGCGACAGTTCCCCCTCGTTGGCGACGTCGTATTCCTGAAACAGCATCTCCGCGATGACCAGCCCGAGCACGCGGTCGCCGAGGAATTCGAGCCGCTGATAATCGGCCCCCCGGCCTCCGCGCGCGCTGGCGTGGGTCAGCGCCCGCTGCAGGCGCTTTTCATCCCTGAAGGCGTATCCGAGGCGCTCTTCGAGCGCTTGCGCCAACTCCTTCCCGTTCAAATGCGTCCGTTCCATGCCGCGACGGCACCGGGGTCAATGGATCATGGTCAACAGCCGCGAAACGCGCAGCTCCGTCGGCCACTTCCACACCTCAAGCGGGCTCGCGCCACCGGCGATCGAGAAGAAGATGATGTTGGCATGGCCGACGAGGTTTTCCGCCGGCACGTAACCGACCGAGAACCGGCTGTCGCTGGAATTGTCGCGGTTGTCGCCCATCATGAAGTAGTGCCCGGGGGGCACGACGAATTCGCGCGTGTCGTCGCCGAGGCCGTTCGGCGTCAGGTCGAGCGTGTCGTATGACACGCCATTCGGCAGCGTTTCGCGGTAGACGTCCACCGGCCGGTCGACCTCGGTGATGTCAGGATTGTTGATCTGGCCGATCTTCTTGCGCGGCACGACGGTGCCGTTGATGTAGAGTTCGTCATGCTTCATCTGGACGCGGTCTCCCGGCAGGCCGATGACCCGTTTGATGTAGTCGAGCGACGGATCCGGCGGGAACTTGAAGACGACGACGTCCCCGCGTTTCGGCGCGCTACCCCAGATACGGCCGGAGAAGATATCGGGCGCGAACGGCAGCGAATAGCGCGAATACCCGTATGCCCATTTCGTCACGAAAAGGTAGTCGCCCTCCAGCAGCGTCGGACGCATGGACCCGGACGGAATCGAGAAGGGCTGGAACAGGAACGTCCGTATGACCAGGGCCAGGATGAGCGCCTGGATGATGACGCTGACGGTTTCGCCAAGGCCACCGGATTGCTTCTGCGATTTGTCTGTCACGCTCATGTCGTCCTCAGTCTGCGATGGCCCGTCTTAGTCCCTTGGCGCAGCCGGGGCAACGGTTGTCGCCGCCTGCAACGGGCGAACTAAGGCTCCCGTTCCGCAGGGAGCGCCTCGATGATGACGAATGCCTGGGCGAGCGGAAAATCGTCGGTGATGGTAAGATGGACGACCGCATGGTGGCCCTTCGGCGTCAGCTTGGCAAGGCGGGCCGCCGCGCCGTTGGCGAGCTGCATGGTGGGCTTCCCACCCGGCAGGTTGACCACGCCCATATCGCGCCAGAATACACCACGCGACAGGCCCGTGCCGAGCGCCTTGGCGCATGCCTCCTTGGCCGCGAAGCGCTTGGCGTAGGAGGCCGCCCGTTCCCGCCTGCGGTCCGATTTAGCCCGTTCGATGTCGGTGAAGACGCGGGCCGTGAAGCGTTCGCCGTGCCGCTCCAGGGTCCTGGCGATGCGGCGGATGTCGATCAGGTCACTGCCGAGGCCGATGATCACGACGCTGCCATGCGGGCGTCCATGCCGCTCGCCGAGGCGGCGCGCCGTCTGGCGCGCTCGGCGAGCCGCTTGCGCCGCTGGGCCCGAAAGGCGTTGGTCGCCATGCGGGTGAGGAAATAGAAGCCCAGCGCTACCGCCAAGCCGATCGGGACGCTTCCGATTGCCATCGGCTTCAGCCAGTGCTCCCACGTACTGGCGAAGCTGTCGTGGCTGAGAATGTGATGGAGATGCAGCGGCTGCCCCTCATATTTGAAGGTGCCGTGAAGAAGGAATCTTCCGACCTCCAGCGTGCTGCCCCAGATCAGCGGCAAGGTCAGCGGATTGGCGAACATGGTGCCGATCGCCGCGGCGATGACATTGCCACGGATCAGGTAGCAGATGATCGTCGCCATGATGATGTGGAAACCGAGGAACGGCGTCACCGAGGCGAATACGCCTGCCGCGACGCCGGCGGCGATCGAATGTGGCGATGCGGTGAGGCGGAGAACGCGCTTCGAGATGTACTGCCACGAGCGGGAGAACGACCGCCGTGGCCACACCAGCGTGCGGAGCCGGTCGTAGAGGCTGTCGGGCTTACGGCGTCGGAAAAGCATTACAAGGGGCTTCCTTCATACTCCGCAATGCGCCCGTCGCCCTGGCGATGATAGCCCCACGCGCCTTAAGTATTTCTTCGCCCGTACCGGCCCCAAATCCGGCCTGTCGCGACAAAACTCATATAACCACCCAATTGTGACAGGACAACCTCCGAAGGTTGCCTCGCCGCGATGTCTGGCCTTGCGGGCGCGCCCTCGCCAGGCGGGTTCGGAAGAACGCTTGATCCTGCCCAAGTTGGCGCCGGGCCAGCAGCCGTCATCCGACTTCGGACGAACGGTATGGAACGAAGCCGCTCAGATCACAACCTGCGTGCCGATCTCGACGACTCGTCCGGTGGGAATCTGGAAGTATTCCGTCGCATCGGCGGCATTGCGCGCCAGCGCGATGAACAGCCTGTCCTGCCAGACCGGCATGCCGGTATGCCGGGACGCCTTGAGCGAGCGCCGCGACAGGAAGAAGGAAGTCGTCATGATATCGAACTTCCATCCCTGCTTGCGACATTGCGCCAGCGCCCGGGGCAGGTTTGGCTGTTCCATGTAGCCGAAGGTGATCTTCACCCGCATGAACAGGTCGTTGATCTTCTCCATCTCGACCCGGTCATCCTCCGCCACCAGCGGCGTCGGCGCGGTCGCGATGGTGAGGATGACGTTGCTTTCGTGTATGACCTTGTAGTGCTTCAGGCTGTGCATCAGTGCGGTAGGCGCCGATTCCGGATCTCCGGTCAGGAACACGGCGGTTCCCGGAACGATGACCGGCGGCTTGCGCACCATCTCCTTGACGATGACGCCGAGCGGCACCTCAGACTTGCGCGTCTTGTCGAAGAGGTAGCGGCTGCCACGGACCCAGGTCCACATGATGATGCACATCGCACCGGCAATGCAGAGCGATACCCAGCCGCCTTCCGCCACCTTGATGACGTTTGCGCCGAGGAAGACCGTGTCGACGATCAGGAACAGCGCGATCAGCGAGAGGGCCGCGGCCAGCCGCCAGTTCCAGATGCGCCGCATGACGATGAACAGCAGGAAATTGGTCACCACCATCTCGCCGGTGACCGAGATGCCGTAGGCGGAGGCCAGGTTGCCCGAGCGCTCGAAGCCGAGGACGAGCAGGATGACGCCGACGGCGAGGATCCAGGTGACGCGCGGTATGTAGATCTGGCCCAGTTGCGTTTCCGACGTGTGGAGGATGCCGAAGCGCGGCAGGATATTCATCTGCACCGCTTGCCGCACCATTGAGTACGCGCCGGAAATGACCGCTTGGCTGGCGATGACCGTGGCCATCGTGGCGAGCACGACCACCGGCAGCAGCGCCCAGTCTGGCTGCATGTCGAAGAAGACGTTTTCCGGCATCGAGGTGCGCGAGAGCACGAAGGCGCCCTGCCCAAAATAATTGAGGAGAAGGCATGGGAAGACGATCGCCAGCCACGCGGTGACGATCGGCCGGCGCCCGAAATGGCCGAGATCGACATAGAGCGCCTCGGCGCCGGTGACGGCCAGGAACACCGCGCCGACGGTAGCGAAGGAAAGACCGGGATTGGCGATCAGGAAGGCAACCGCGTGATAGGGATTGATCGCCCAGAGCACGCCGAGATCGTCGACGATATGGCGCAACCCGGCAAGGCCGAGGGTAAGGAACCACAGAAACATGATGGGGCCGAACACCTTGCCGACGGCGCCCGTGCCAAATTTCTGCACGGTGAAAAGCGCGATCAGGATCACCAGCGTTATCGGCACCACGTAGGGCTGGAACGTCGGCGTGACGGTCTCCAGGCCTTCTACCGCCGACAGGACAGAGATCGCGGGCGTTATTACCGAATCGCCCATGAACAGCGATGCGCCGACGATGCCGATGCCGAGGATAAGTGTCGGACGCGTCGCGAAGCTGTTGCGGGCGAGCGACATCAACGACAGCGTGCCGCCCTCCCCGCGGTTGTCCGCGCGCAGCACGAAGGTGACATATTTCACCGTGACGACCAGGGTCAGCGCCCAGACGATCAGGGAGAGCACCCCCAGCACGTCCTCGCGAAGCACGGTGCCGTCCGATCCCGCTACGCGCAGCGCCTCGCGGAACGCATAGATCGGGCTGGTGCCGATATCGCCATAGACCACGCCGAGCGCGCCGACGACCAGCGCCGAGAGGGTATCTCCGCCTTCCGGTTTCGGGGCCTCGTCGGCCGCCGCCGATTTCTGGCCTTCATCGACCGCTTCCGGCAGCGTGCTGCCGTTTTGAGATGAATCCATGAAAAACAATCAGGCCCGGTTGGCGCGGGGCCTCTTTATTCGATGTTGCACTGCAATATCAACCGCAAAGTCACAATTTCGCCAAAAGTGAAAGGTGACGGCGGGTCAGCGCGACCTCCGCGCTGCCGTTTATCTGGGTAGTTGCGGCATGTCGGTCAAGCGGCTGCGGAAAGGCGTAACCCTTACCAGCCGGCAGCCTTGAGAAAGCGCCTCACGGTCTCCGCCATGCCGTATTCCAGCGCATCCGCTGCAAGCCCGTGGCCGATGGACACTTCCGCCAGAAACGGAATGGCACGAGCAAGCGCCGGCAGATTGGCGACGGTAAGGTCGTGTCCGGCATTGACGTCGAGCCCGGCGGAGCGCGCGAGGTCCGCCGTCCTCCCGAGCTTCTCCAGTGCCTGCCGCGCCCTGGCCGGCGCGTCTTGGCAGCTTCCGTAGGGCCCGGTGTAGAGCTCGATCCGGTCGGCGCCGCTGGCCTTCGCAGCTTCGATCTGCGCCTCCGGCGCATCAGGGTCCGAGAACAGCGAAATGCGCGCGCCGGTCCGCTTCAAGCGTGTCACGATAGCCTTCAGCATGTCGCGATTGGCGATAAAGTCCCAACCATGGTCCGAAGTCGGCTGCTCGGGGTCGTCGGGCACGAGCGTCACCTGCTCTGGCTCGGCCGCTTCCACCAGCGCCAGGAAATCCCCCGTCGGATAGCCTTCGACATTGAACTCCGCGTCGGGAAATTCATCGTCGATCAGCGCCCGGAGTTCCGGCAGGTCGGAAAAACGCGTATGCCGCTGGTCAGGCCTCGGATGGACCGTCAGGCCGTGCGCGCCGGCTTGCAGCGCGATCCGCCCCAGACCCGCCACGCTGGGCCAAGGCAGGTCGCGCCGGTTCCTCAGCAACGCCACGGCGTTCAGATTGACGGAGAGCTTGGCGGGCATGGCGCAGGTCCGGACTGAAGACGACAGGTCCGTATAGTGCCCTTTTCGCGGAACGGACACGGCTTTCGATTGTTCCAGTAGCGCAAACACCGAAGAGGAAGACCATGGGCACAATGGAAGCGCCGATTGCCATCCGCCGTCTCGACACGGATCGCGAGGACGTTTTCGCATTTGACATCGTCGGCCACATCACCGCCGCCGACGTCGAAAACATCTACGGGCTGCTTGAAGGAGCTTATGCGATCCACGACGAGATCGACATGCTGGTTCGGATCAAGGACTATGACGGCGTCGACTGGGATGCCGCAATGCGCGATTTCGGCCTTCTGGGAAAGACCCATGCCCTCAAGCATATCCGTAAGTATGCCGTCGTCGGCGGGCCTGGCTGGGTCGGGCCGATGATCTCGGTGTTCAAGCCTTTCTTCAGCATCAGCATGAAGCATTTCGCTGCGGACAAAGAAACCGAAGCATGGAGATGGATCGGCGCCAGGGAAATACCGGCGCGGACCTGAGGCGGCCTCCAACACAAAAAATTCTGTGCATCCCCCGCTGTTGCTGACTTGTGGCGACGTGTAAAACAGCCGCGAAGCCGTTTCGTGCAGGAGTGGAGAAGGGGGAACTTCATGCGCAGGATCGACGAAACCTATTTTTTGCTCTCGCTGCTTTGGCTTGTCGCCGGAATGGTTTTCGGCATCTGGCTCGGAGCCACCGAGCAGATGAACTTCGGCGAGTCCCACGCCCACATGGCGCTGGTCGGCTTTGTCGTCTCGGCCATTTTCGGGATCATGTACCGGTTCTATCCGGCCATGGCCGGTTCGCGGGTGGCTCCCTACCAGCTGTGGATCTATCAGCTTGGCGCGATGATACTGGTCGCCGGCAAGATCCGCGTCGATGCCGGCGGCAGTCCCACCGTGGTGATCGCGGGATCCTTTGTGATCCTCGCGGGTGTCCTCCTGATGCTTTACGTGTTTGCCACAAGGCGCGGGACGGCCGAGGCACCGGCCCCTGCCGGGGCGCTATGACCGGCGTATGCGACAGACGCCAGCGAACAAATGTCCGCGGCCGGAAGCAGCCCCATGCAGATTTACTACGTGAACCTCGACCGCAGGGAGGATCGGCGTGCGTTCATCGAGCGCCAGCTTCGCACATGCGGGCTCGAAGCCGAGCGCATACCGGCCATCACGCCGGCGGATCTCGACCCGGAATTCCTCCATGCGCATTCGCTCAAAGGTCCGGCCAACGCCCTGATGCCTGTGGAGCTTGCCTGCTCGATGAGCCATCGCAGGGCATGGCAGCGCATGCTCGAACGAGGACTGCCCTATTCGCTCGTCCTGGAAGACGATGTCCATTTGTCCAGTCTGCTGCCGGGATTCCTGGCGGAAATCCCACCATTTCTCGGCCCGCGTGGCGTCGTGCGCATCGAGACCCGTCTGGTTCCGGCGAAGACTGGCGCCTTGGCTGGAAATGTCGGCGAAATCGAGCTGCGCCGGCTTCTTTCAGCGCAGTGGGGCATGGCGGGCTACATCATCACAGCCGATTGCGCTCGGCGAATCCTCGACCATCCGGGCTTTTTCGATGCGGCCGTCGATCATCTCTTCTTCGATCCCACGGGGCCGCTCTTCGACGAAGTGGAGACCCTGCAATGCTTTCCCGCGCTCTGCATTCCGGGGTACCTGCTCGATGGCGGCCCGGACCGGAGCCTATGGAAAAGCGATCTGGAATCGGAGCGCCGCCGCCGGTTTGACAGGGCCAAGGGACCGCCGCTCAGCTACGGGCGCAAGATCTGGCGCGAAGGAAAGCGGTTGCGTCGGATTCTCGCCAGGTATGCCGAAGTCGCATCCGATCTTGTTTCGAACAACGCCAATTGGCGCACGGCGCAATTTGCCGGGAGCGAGGACACCCCATGAGATTGCCGCCACGTTTCATGTTCGTCGAGACGAACAAGCGCTGCAACCTGCGCTGCACGCATTGCGATTTCTGGCAAAGGAACGACGACGACAAGGCCAACTATCTTTCGCGGGAGCGCAAGCGGGAGGTGATCGCCGAATTCGCGGAATTGAGCCCGGCGGGAACGATCGTGATCTGCGGCGGCGAGCCCATGCTCGACCTCGACGAATATTTCGCCATCTGCCGCGACGGACGCGACTTCGGGCTCCGAGTCCTCTCCGTAGTCAACGGAACTCGCATTCGAACGCCAAAGATGGCGGAGCGCATGGTAAGCGAGGGGCCGCACGAGATTTCCATCTCGCTCAATGCGCACCGGCGCGACCTGCATGACAAGACAAGGGGCATACCGGGAGCGTTCGACAAGGCCGTCAGGGCGCTCCGCCTTCTTGTCGACGCCCGCGACGCGGCCCCCGATCTTGGGGCGCGGATAGTGGTAATGGGACTGGTCTTCGGCTCCAACTACCGCGAGATACCGGGTTTCTACGATTTCGTCCTGAACGACATCCGCGCCGACGCGCTGAAGCTGAATTTCCTGCAGCCCTCGTTCGGGCAGCTTGGCAGCGTCGATCCGTTCTTCGCAGCGGAGGCGGATGTGGACCCGGACCTACTGCTCAAGATCATCGACGAAAGCGACGAACGCTTCGGCCTCGGGCTCAATCCGGCCTGGCGGGAAAATGTCGGCATGTATTTCCGCTCCCTGGCCGACGCCGGGGATCTGGAGCGCGGCTGGGGCGCGCGCTCCGCGACGAAGGCGCATATCTGCAACACCTACGACCGCAACATCATGGTGAACCACTACGGCGTGGCGCGGCTTTGCTTTTCGACCGGCTTTCGCGGGGAGAAGCTGGAGAAGCGCGGCGACCTCACCGCCTTCTGGAAGAACAGCGAGGATATCCGCAGGAAGATGCGCCGCTGCAACAAGTTCTGCGGCATCAGCCACTCGGTCCGCGCGGAAAGCAGCACGCTCGCCGGCAAGGCCAAGGCGGAGCGGTTTCGCGAGCGCACGGTGGCGACGCGTGGTTTTCCCGCGGAGGAGAAGCAGCCCGCCCTTGGCGCGCAGCTTCGCCGGTTGGCCTCGAGGCTGCGCAGCCAGACGCCGGTTTCATGACTACCGCACGACGGTCAGCCGCTCAGCCGCACGCGTAATCGCCGTATAGAGCCAGCGCTGCCGCGTCTCCTTGAAGGCGACGCTCTCGTCGAAGAGCACCACTTCGTTCCACTGCGACCCCTGTGCCTTGTGCACGGTCAGCGCATAGCCGTAGTCGAATTCATCGTAGCGCTTGCGTGTCTGCCAGGGGATTTCGGTCTCCTGGTCCTCGAAGGTGGCCTTCAGGAGCTTGATCTTGGCGACACCGCGATCGGGGTCATCCTCTTCCGGCGAGACGAGCAGGTTGATGCCGGGCTTCACCGTCTCGCGCGACGACGT
>JBQCFA010000036.1:0-2707 GCA_051959695.1 Rhizobiaceae bacterium | reverse complement strand
CTCGGCGTCGCGATCCCCAATTTCTGGTTCGCGCTTTTGCTCATCTATGTTTTCGCGGTGTGGCTCAGGTTGGTGCCCGCCGGAGGCTTTCCAGGCTGGAATGCCGGTATTTTGGCCGGCTTGAAGGGGCTTATCCTGCCGGCAGTCGCTCTCGCCCTGCCCCAGGCCGCGATCCTCGCGCGCGTCACCCGTTCCGCGTTGCTGGAGGTGCTGGGCGAAGATTATATCCGCACAGCGCGCGCCAAGGGGCTGCCGCGCCGCCGGGTGCTTCTTCGCCATGCGCTGCGCAACGGCATGATACCGGTCATGACCATCCTCGGCCTGCAATTCGCCTTTCTGCTCGCCGGCACGATCATCGTCGAAAACGTCTTCTACCTTCCCGGCCTCGGCCGGCTCGTCTACCAGGCCATCACGCAGCGCGACCTGATCGTCGTGGAAAGCGTGATCATGGTACTGGTCGCCTCAGTCGTCTTCATCAACCTTCTCGTCGACCTCTCCTATCCGCTTGTCGACCCGCGCCTGAGACACGCGCGATGAGCGAGGCCGTCGATCATGGTACGCCCACCCGCTTTGGCGACTTCCTACGCGCTGCGCTTGCCAACCGCTCCTTTGTCATCGGCCTCGCCATAACGCTCGCCATTACGCTGACCGCGCTCGTTTCGTTCGTCTGGACACCGTATGACGTGGCCGATCTGGTCGTTTCCGACCGAATGAAGCCGCCTTCGGGAGCGCACTGGTTCGGCACCGACCATTTCGGCCGCGACATCCTTTCCATGATCATGGTCGGGTCGCGCAATTCGATTGCGGTGGCGCTCGTCGCCGTCGGGGTCGGCATGGGCGTCGGCGTGCCGCTCGGATGCTGGGCCGCGGCGCGCGGCGGCTGGCTGGACGAAGCGATCATGCGCCTCAACGACATCGTCTTCGCCTTCCCGGCGCTGATGTCGGCGATCATGATCACGGCGATCTTCGGACCGGGCGCGGTCAACGCCATCATCGCCATCGGCATCTTCAATATCCCGGTCTTCGCGCGCGTCGCCCGCGCCGCGGCGCTGGCGCTGTGGCCGCGCGAGTTCGTCCTCGCCGCACGCGCCTCGGGCAAGGGGGCGACGCTCATTACCGTCGAGCACATCTTCCCCAACATCGCCAATCTCCTGCTCGTCCAGGGAACGATCCAGTTCGCGCTCGGCGTCCTCGCTGAAGCCGGGCTTTCCTATCATGGCCTCGGCGCGCAGCCGCCGATGCCGAGCTGGGGGCGCATGCTCTTCGACGCGCAGACACGTATGATCGTGGCGCCCTACATGGCGATCTTCCCCGGCCTAGCGATCGTCATCACCGTGCTCGGCCTGAACCTGCTGGGGGACGGGCTGTCCGATATCCTCGATCCGAAGCTGAGACGGCGGCGATGAGCCTGCTCGAGATCGAGAAGCTGTCGCTCGACATCGGCGGCATCCCCATCCTGCGCGGCATCGATCTCGCGATCGGCAAGGGCGAAGTGATGGGACTGGTTGGCGAATCCGGTTCCGGCAAGTCGATGACGGCGCTCACCGTCATGCAACTGCTGCCGATCGGCGCGAAGGCCGCCGGCCGCGTCGTGTTTGACGGCATCGACATCCTTGGGGCCCCTGAAGAAGCGATGTGCCGCCTTCGCGGCAACGATATCGGCATGGTCTTCCAGGAGCCCATGACGGCGCTCAACCCGACCAAGACGATCGGAGAACAGGTCGCCGAAGGCATTCGCTGGCACACCGGCGCCAATCGTGCCGACGCCGAGGCGCGGGCGCGGGCCATGCTCGATCGCGTCGGGCTGCCGGAAGCGAAGTTTCCGCTTTCGCGCTATCCGCACGAACTGTCCGGCGGCCAGCGCCAGCGGGTGGTCATTGCCATCGCCTGCGCGCTGAAGCCGAAGCTACTCATCGCCGACGAGCCGACCACGGCGCTGGATGTGGTCTTGCAGAAGCAGATCCTCGAACTCCTGCGCGGCCTTGTCGACGACGACGGCATGGGTCTTCTTCTCGTCTCGCACGATCTCGCGGTGGTCGCCGACATGACTGACCGGGTCACGGTCATGCGCCACGGCGAGGTTATGGAGGACGGTGAAACCGCGCGTGTCCTGTCGCAACAGAGCCATCCCTACACGCGGCAACTGGCGCAAGCCTCGATGCATGTGCCGGCACGCCATTTTTTCTCCCCCCTTGGCCGGGACATCTCGCCAAAGGCGACAGAGCATGTGCTCTCGAAAGGCATAGCAAGGACACCGGGCACAGCCGTACCAACCCCACCCGGCCGGAGTTCGTCCGACCACCCCGCTCTCAAGGGGGAGGAAAAAACCGCTCCTCTCCTCGAAGTATCCTCCGTCATAAAGGATTACCCGGGCCGTCGCTCATCTGTCTTCCGCAAGCCTCCGCCGTTCCGGGCCGTGGACGACGTCTCCTTCTCGCTCCAGCCGGGCCAGTCCATCGCCCTTGTCGGGCGCTCCGGCTGCGGCAAGTCCACGCTGGCCCGGATGATCCTCGCCCTCGACCGCCCGACAGGCGGCGATATCAGGCTCAGGGACCGTTCGCTCGTTGGCCGGAACGAAACGCAATTGCGCCCCGCGCGTCGCGACATGCAGGTCGTGTTCCAGGATCCGTACGGATCCTTCGATCCGCGGCACAAGGTGGAACGCCTTGTCGGAGAACCGCTGCACCTCCTGGAGAAGCAGCCAGGC
>JBQCFA010000035.1:0-4936 GCA_051959695.1 Rhizobiaceae bacterium | reverse complement strand
CGGGCCGACCGCGTCGGTGGCGCTGCGCAATGTCATCCTCAGCCTCGGCGCCCTGGCGATGATGATCTACACCAGCCCCAAGCTGTCGGCGCTGGTGATCGTGGCCATACCCGTCATCGTCGTCCCGCTGATCGCGTTCGGCCGTTCGGTCAGGCGCAGGTCCAGGCAGGCGCAGGATACGCTCGCCGACGCGACCGCCTATGCGAGCGAGCAGATCAGCGCCATGCGCACGCTGCAGGCCTTCACCAACGAGGCGATGGCAAGCGGCCGTTTCGGCAAGGCCGTCGAGGCGGCGTTCCGCGCCGCGCAGTCCTCCATCCTCGCGCGGGCTCTTCTCACCTTCCTGGCCATCTTCATGATCTTCTCGTCGGTGGTGGCGGTGCTGTGGTTCGGATCGGCCGACGTACTGTCGGGCGCGATGACGCCGGGGACGCTCAGCCAGTTCCTCATCTATGCGGTGCTGGCGGCGAGCGCGCTCGGCTCGCTTTCCGAAGTCTGGGGTGATCTGTCGATCGCGGCGGGCGCGGCGGAACGGCTGGCGGAAATCCTGGCGGAGACGCCGGCCATCGCCGCGCCGGCGACACCGGTCCCGATGCCGGCCAGTCCCGCCGGCGCGGTGCAGTTCGAGAAGGTTTCCTTTACCTATCCCGCGCGTACGTCGCAGGCAACGGTGAGCAATATTTCGCTGACGACGAAGCCGGGAGAAACGGTGGCGATCGTCGGTCCGTCCGGGGCTGGAAAGAGCACGATCTTCTCGCTTATCCTGCGCTTCTACGATCCCGACAGCGGTGTCATTCGCATTGACGGGGTCAACCTTCGC
Organism: Rhizobiaceae bacterium; assembly: GCA_051959695.1. Lineage (GTDB taxonomy): Bacteria > Pseudomonadota > Alphaproteobacteria > Rhizobiales > Rhizobiaceae > Mesorhizobium_L. The sequence continues at coordinate 4,116 of JBQCFA010000035.1, read as the reverse complement.
GACGCTGATCCGGGCGAGGCGCGCGCGCGCGTGGCGATCGTTCCGCAGGACGTGACGATCTTCGCGGCGAGCGTCCGCGACAACATCGCCTTCGGGCGACCCGGCGCATCGGATGCCGAGATCGAGCAGGCGGCGAAGGATGCCCTGGCCGACCAATTCATTCGTGGCATGGAGAAGGGCTACGAGACGATGGCGGGTGAGCGCGGAGTGACGCTATCAGGCGGACAGCGCCAGCGAATCGCCATTGCCCGCGCCATCCTTCGGGACGCGCCGATCCTGCTTCTCGACGAGGCGACTTCGGCGCTCGACGCGGAGAGCGAGACGCTGGTGCAGACCGCGCTGGAGCGCCTCATGAAGGGACGAACGACGCTCGTCATCGCGCATCGGCTGGCCACCGTGCTCAAGGCCGACCGCATCCTGGTCATGGATCAGGGCCGTATCGTCGAGGAGGGCACGCACGGAAGTCTGGTGCGCAAGGGCGGCATCTATGCGAGGCTTGCCAAGCTGCAGTTCGAAAGCGGCGCCGAAGCGTTGCGGAGGGTCGTCGGATAAAGCAGCGGCCGGTCCGCCGCACGGTTCAACGAAAGGTGACCTCAACGCGATGCACCGAACGGTTCATCCGCAGGCGCAATTGGGTTACCAATCGGGAGTTACCTGGGGTGCGAATCGAGAGCGGGGCGGCTGATGATCGCTAAAATCCTGGTGGTGTTGGTTATCCTCATCCACCTCTATATCGTGGCGCTGGAGATGTTCCTCTGGACCACGGCCTTGGGCCGGCGTGCGTTCGGAATATCGGAGGAATTCGCGCGACAGACGCGCGCCTTCGCGGCCAATCAGGGCCTTTACAATCTGTTCCTGATCATCGGGCTCCTCTGGGGGTTGAGTTTCGGTCCAAGCGGCGAACTGACGCGCATGATTTTCCTTGGCTTCGTCTCCATCGCCGGCATTTTCGGCGGACTGACGGTGAACGGGCGCATCTTCCTGATCCAGGGCCTGCCGGGCCTGCTGGCGCTCACCGCCACCTGGTACCGGATTTGAGCGGAACCAGTCGGATATCCGCCGCTGGCGCGCCGTTCGCCACGCATGCCCAGGGAGCGACGCTTGCGGTCCGGCTCACACCGAAATCGGACCGCGATGCGGTCGAGGGTATCGAGGTGGCCGCGGATGGCCGGTCCCATGTAAAGGTCCGCGTGCGAGCGCTGCCGGCCAAGGGCGCCGCCAACGATGCGCTGACCAGGCTTCTGGCCAAATGGATCGGCGTGCCGCGCGGCGGCGTTTCCGTCCTTTCGGGTGCGACATCCCGGAACAAGATCGTGCTCGTGCGGGGCGACGGCGGGGAGCTGGCGGAAAGAATGCGCGGCCTGCTCAGCGCTCGGTCAACTTGAGCTCGATGCGGCGGTTTTTGGCGCGGGCGTCGTCGGTATCCTGTGGATCGAGCGGCTGATACTGGCCGAAGCCGGCCGCGACGAGGCGATCGGCCGGAACGCCGTTGGCGATGAGGAACTTCACCACGGCGATGGCGCGGGCGCTCGAAAGTTCCCAATTGTCGCGGAATCGGCCGTTCCCCGACAGCGGCACGTCGTCGGTATGGCCATCGACGCGCAGCACCCAGTTGATCTCCGGCGGAATCTCCTTCTGCAGCTCGATGATCGCGTCGGCGAGCTTCTTCATCTCGACCTGGCCGGCGTCGTTGATCTGGTCGGAACCGGAGGGGAAGAGCACTTCCGACTGAAAGACGAAGCGGTCTCCGACGATGCGGATGTTCTTGCGGTCGGCAAGAATCTCGCGCAGGCGGCCGAAGAAGTCGGAGCGGTAGCGGTTCAGCTCCTGCACGCGCCGGGCAAGCGCGACGTTGAGGCGGCGGCCGAGATCGGCGATCTTGGCATTGGATTCCTGGTCCTTCTTTTCCGAGGCGTCGAGTGCGTCTTCCAGCGCCGCGATCTGCGTTCTCAGCGCCGCGATCTGCTGGTTCAGCAACTCCACCTGCGACATAGCGCGCTGGCTGAGCTGTTTCTGGTTGTCGAGCTCCGCCGAAAGCCCGGCGACCTTTGCGTTGGCGGCGGCCTCTGAGCCGGAGCCGCGCGACAGCAGCTGTTCGAGCCGTGACTTCTCCGCCTGTGCGGCCGAAAGCGAGGCCTGGAGATTGCTGATCTGGTCCTGCGCGTCCTGGGTATTCGACTTCTCCAGCGCCAGAAGCTGGGTCAGCTCGTTTATCTGGGAGTTGAGCCGGCTGAGCACCTCGTCCTTGCCGCTGATCTCGCGGCTCAGCAGGAACTGCGCCAGGACGAAGACGGTGAGCAGGAACATGATGGCCAAAAGCAGCGTCGACAGCGCGTCGACGAAGCCCGGCCAATAGTCGATGGTGCGGGTCGTGCGCCCGCGCGCCAGCGCCATCTAGCTCATCTCCCGTTTCTTGATCGCGTCGGCGAGCTTCTCCAACGTCTGGCGCACGCGCTTCTGTTCGTCGGATTGAGCCTCGACCCAGTCGCGCATCATCTGCTGCTCGGAGCGCATGTTCTTGACCAGACCGGAAATACCATCGGCGAGATTGGCCATGGCGGCCGCCACCCGCTGGTTGGACCCGCCGGTCTCCTGGACGGCGCGGAGACGCTCGGAAAGGGCACGGATCTCCTCGGCCGATCCCGTCTTGCCCGCTTCCGGCACGGGGATATCGGAGCCGAGGTCGGTGACGGAAGAAAGCCAGTTTTCCAGTTCCGTATAGAACCTGTTCTGGGCGCGGCTCGCCTGCAGGTCGAGGAAGCCGAGGATGAGCGAACCGGACAGGCCGAGCAGAGAGGACGAGAAGGCAGTGCCCATGCCGCCCAGCGGCGCGGAGAGGCCGGCCTTCAGCGCATCGAGGATGTCGTTGGTGTTGCCGGAACCGGGATCGAGCGACTGGATGGTGGTGCCGATCGACTGGATCGTCTGCAACAGACCCCAGAAAGTGCCGAGCAAGCCGAGGAAGACAAGCAGGCCGATAAGGTAGCGGGCGATGTCGCGGCTTTCGTCGAGGCGGGTGGCGAGCGAGTCCAGGATGGAGCGCAGCGAACTCGTGGAGAGCGCCATCGACGCGGAGCGCGAGAGCAGCGCCTTCATCGGCGCCAGCAGCACCGGGTTGCCGGCTTCCGCGCCGGCGCGGAAGGAATTGACCCAGCGTACCTCGCGGAAAAGGCGGATGACCTGCGCGAATGCCAGCAGGATGCCGACGACCAGTACGCCGACGATGAGGCCATTGAGGCCCGGATTGGCATTGAAGGCATGCGAGACCTGACGGTAGAGGATGGCTGCGACGAAGCCCGCGATCGCCAGGAAGATCACCATCGTCAGGACGAATACCTGCGGGCTCGAAAGCCTGTAGGGATCGTATTCGTCGCCGTCTTCCGTTTTGCCGAAGAATGCCATGCGCTTCGCCTCGTACCCCTGCCGCCTGCCGCTGGCCAAGACTCTAATAGGAATTGTGTCCAAAATGAAAGACGGCAGTAGGCCCGGCCTGAGCGCGGCGGCTGGCTATAGCCGTTTTTCTTTGGCGCGCCTTCAGAGAACTTGCTGGAGAAAGGCGCGGGTGCGCTCTTCTTTCGGATTGTCGAGAAGTTCGTCGGGAGGACCATGCTCGACGATGATGCCGTGGTCCGTGAAGTAGATGTGGTCGGCGATCTCGCGGGCAAAACCCATCTCGTGGGTGACGAGAACGCAAGTCATCCCATCCTGCGCCAGTTCGCGAATGGTGAACAGCACTTCCTTGACCGTCTCCGGATCGAGCGCCGCCGTGACCTCGTCGAAGAGCATGAGATCAGGGCGCATGGCAAGCGAGCGGGCGATGGCGACGCGCTGCTGCTGGCCGCCCGACATCTCGCCTGGATAGGCGTCCTCCTTGCCTTCCAGCCGCACCTTCTTGAGCAATGCCCGCGCACGTGCCTCGACCTCGCTGCGATCCTGCTTGAGCACGTGCAGCGGCGCCATCATGATGTTCTGAAGCGCCGTCTTGTGCGGAAAGAGGTTGTACTGCTGGAAGACCATCCCGACCTTGCGGCGCAACGCCAGCTTGTCCAGCCCGGGCGTGTTGACTTCCTGTCCCTCGACTAGGATCGAACCGGAATTGATCGGCACCAGTGCGTT
>JBQCFA010000034.1:0-14641 GCA_051959695.1 Rhizobiaceae bacterium | reverse complement strand
CGTAGCCGCCATGATCGGCGCCCAGCACATAGATCAGTTCGTCGAAGCCGCGGTCGACCTTGTCCTTGAGATAGGCCACGTCGGCGGCGAAATAGGTATAGGTGCCATCCGACTTGACCAGCGGCCGGTCGATGTCGTCGCCAACCTCCGTCGAACGGAAGAGCGTCTGTTCGCGATCTTCCCAGTCTTCCGGCCGCTGCCCCTTGGGCGGCGGCAGCTTACCCTTGTAGACGTGGCCCTTCATCGTCAGGTCGTTGATGGCATTGCGTATGGCCTGCGCGCCGTTGGCATGCAGGGTGCGCTCGGAAAAAAAGACGTCGTGATGCACGTTGAGCAGCGCCAGATCCTGCTTGATCATCACCATCATGGCGTCGATCGTGCGGTCGCCGACGATCGCGAGGGACTCGTCCTCGGGCATCTGCAGAAGTTCGCGGCCGAATTCCTTCGCCAGCGCCTGCCCTACCGGTACCAGATAGTCTCCCGGATAGAGCCCAGAAGGGATTTCGCCGATATCGTCGCCCAGGGACTCGCGATAGCGCAGGAAAGCCGAGCGAGCCAGCACCTCGATCTGCGCGCCGGCGTCGTTGATGTAGTATTCCTTGACGACCTCGTAGCCGGCAAAGGCGAGCAGATTGGCGAGCGCGTCGCCGACCACCGCGCCGCGGCAATGGCCGACATGCATGGGGCCGGTCGGATTGGCCGAAACATATTCGACGTTGATGTTCCGCCCCGCACCGATCGTCGAGCGGCCATAGTCCTTGCCGGCCTCCAGCATCTCGCCAAGCCTGGCCTGCCAGAAGCCGGGGCTGAGGCGGAGGTTGACGAAGCCGGGCCCGGCGACTTCCGCCGCCGCGATGTCGGGATCGGCCGCGAGCGCCTCGCCGATCCGGGCGGCAAGCGCGCGCGGGTTCTCGCCCACCGCCTTGCCGAGCACCATGGCGGCATTGGTGGCGATATCCCCATGCGCGGGATCGCGCGGCGGCTCGGCGACGATCCGGCCGAGCTCGAGGGCGTCGCCCGACACGGTGTTCAGATCAAGAGCTTGGATTGCTTTCCTGATCCGATCATTGAAATCGGCGAAAATGTTCATTCCAGGTTGCCCGTGAGGAGATGCCGGGAGGCAGCCGGCAATTCAAAGGCCGCCCACTCGATTTGGTGCAGCCCCTACCCCAAATCCGGTGTGCGGTCAAACAGGCGGCGGTGCTCCTTGATGGCGTAGTTGTCCGTCATGCCGGCGAGAAAGTCGGTGACATGCCGCGCCTTCACCCGGTCCTCGGCCTTTCCGAGCAACTCGCGCCAGCCTTCGGGCATCCTGCCGGGATCGGCGAAATAGGCGTCAAACAGGTCGCGCACGATCCGCTCGGCCCCCTCACGGACCCGGAGGACCACCGGATTGCGGTAAAGATTGGCGTAGAGGAATGCCTTGAGCTCGCTTTCCTGGCGGCGCAGCCCCGGAGAGAAGGCGACGATCGGGCGGCCGGCATTGTGCACGTCCTCGATGCGCGAGGGTCGGATTTCGGCCAGGTTGGCGTCGGCGGTCCGTATCACGTCCTCTACCATGAGCGTGATCTGCCGCCGCATCAGCTCGTGCCCCGTCCGGACTGGATCGAGTGCAGGATAGAGCCCGCGCACCTGCCGGAGGATCGATCCGGACATTTCCATGCCTTCCAGCATCCCGAGGGTGAGCAGGCCGGAGCGCAGGCCATCGTCGATGTCGTGCGCATCATAGGCGATGTCGTCGGCGATCGCGGCGCATTGCGCCTCGACGCCGGCGTAGCGGTCGAGTTCCAAATCCTGCAGGGCATCATAGGCGAGGATCGATTGCGGCACCGGGCCGCGCAATCCTTCACCGTCCGAACCGACAAGCGGGCCATTGTGCTTGACCAGTCCTTCCAGCGTCTCCCAGGAGAGGTTGAGGCCGTCGAACTCGGCATAACGGTGCTCGAGCCGCGTCACCACGCGCAGAGACTGGGCGTTATGGTCGAAACCGCCCCAGGCGGCCATCTTGTCGTTCAACGCGTCCTCGCCGGTATGGCCGAAGGGCGTATGTCCGAAATCGTGAACCAGCGCCACGGCCTCGGCAAGATCCTCGTCGCATCGGAGAGCCCGGGCGAGCGCGCGCGCGATCTGCGCCACCTCGATCGTATGGGTGAGACGCGTGCGGTAGTGGTCGCCTTCGTCGGCGATGAAGACCTGCGTCTTGTGCTTCAGCCGGCGGAAGGCGGTGGAATGGATGATCCGATCGCGGTCGCGCTGGAAGGCCGTGCGCGTCGGGCTCTCTGGCTCGGCAAACAGCCTGCCGCGCGTCTTCGCCGGGTCGCTGGCCCAGGCTGCGCGCGGCCGATAGCCGAAGCCTATTCCCTCCAGGCCCTCGCCTGCCATATGCCGATGCCGCCGGTTGACTTGCCCGTGGTTGACTTACCTTTGGCCGCTTCATACCTATGGGAAGGAAGCAATTGCAAGGCAAGCCGCCATGGGCGTTGACGCAAAATCCGCCATGAAAGGCGTCGAGGTGACCGAGGCCGCCGCGCGCCGGATCGCCAAGATCGTCGCAACGGAACCGGGCAAGACGGCACTGAGGATCAGCATCGAAGGCGGCGGCTGCTCGGGCTTTTCCTACAAGTTCGATCTCGTGGATTCGCGAAACGACGACGATGTCGCCTTCACCCGCGACGGCGCCACCGTCCTCGTTGACGATATCTCGCTGGTCTATATGGGCGGGTCGGTGGTCGACTTCGTCGACGACCTCATGGGGCAGTCCTTCCAGATCAGGAACCCGAACGCCGTCGCCTCCTGCGGCTGCGGCACGAGCTTTTCTATCTGAATATTCTCATGTCATCCCGGTATTGTTGTTGCGGAGAGGCAGCCTGCCCGCATCATTCCCGGTTTTCGTCGAAGACCGGGACTCCTTAGCGGACGCTACGTAGAAACCGCTACGAGTCGATTCCGCCGTAGACTCCATCCCCTTCCAAGTGGATTGCCGCGTTTGCTTCGCTCCGGCAGCAGGCGGGATCAAGCCGGCGCGCTGATCCGTCCCCCCGCCGGCCTCCTCCGATGAACGTGAGCTGAAACTCCCGTTCAAGACGAGTTCAGTGCGAGGGAACCATGCTGCCACCACCCCATTGGGTCCAAAGGAGAAACAACCTCAGGAGATAGGAAGGTATGTTCAAACGCATCCAGCTAATGAATCCATTGAAACTTGGCGTATTGGCCGCGGGGCTGCTCGTCCCCGGCGCCGCCTTCGCCGCCACGAGCGCGATAGCCACCACCGATCTCAACATGCGCATGGGGCCGAGCACCGGCTACCAGGTGGTCGATGTCATTCCCGACGGAGGGCGCGTTACCGTCCATGGCTGCGTCAGAGGTTACAACTGGTGCGATGTGAGCTGGCGCGGACTGCGCGGCTGGGCGTCGGGCAACTACCTCGCCTATCTCGGCAAGCGGTACTACCGCGACCCCATTCCACGCATCGGCGTAACCATCGGCGTGCCGATCATCGGCTACCGACATGACGACTATTTCAACCGCTGGTATCGCCACCGTCGCCACGAAATTCGCCATGAGCGGCGCGAACACCGCCGCGACGTCCGGCACGAACGGCACGAGGACCGTCGGGCGGTCCGTCACGAGCGCCGCGATGTGAAGCACGAACGCCAGGACCTGCGGCACGCCCGTCATGACCTGCGCAAGGCGCGTCGGCACGGCGAGAACCTGACGCAGGAGCGTCACAGGGTCCACAGGGAGAAGCGGCAGTTGCGTCACGAAAAGCGGCAGTTGCACAAGGCGCGTCGCGACCGCCGACATGACCGTCGCGACGATTGACCGCCCCGTGAAGAAAAGCCGCCGGAACCCGGTTCCGGCGGCAGATCCTTACCCGTTTACGCTTCCGCCGACATGGCCGCGCCACGCAGGTCCTCCGCCCTGCCCGTCGCGCCGTTGAACACCAGGTTCAGCACGACCGACGCCACGGATGCCATCAGGATGCCGGAGCCGATCAGCGGCGCGATGACCTTGGGCAGCCACATGCTGAAATTCGGCGCGAGTTCCGGAATCATGCCGAAGCCAAGCGCGATGGCGACAACGAACAAATTGTTGCGGTTGCCCTTGAAATCGACGGCGCCGAGGATACGGATGCCGGTCGCCGCGACCATGCCGAACATGACGATGCCGGCGCCGCCGAGAACGACCGTCGGAAGGGCCTCGACCAACGCCCCCATCTTGGGGATGAGGCCGAGCACTATCAGGATCGCGCCGCCGGCAACGCAGACGAAGCGGCTGCGGATGCCAGTCACGCCGACCAACCCGACATTCTGCGAGAAGCTCGTATAGGGGAAGGTGTTGAAGATGCCGCCGAGCAGCGTGCCGAGCCCGTCCATCCTGAGGCCCGAGGAGAGCATCGGCTGTGTGACCTTCCTGCCCGTCATCTCGCCGAGCGCCAGGAACATGCCCGTCGATTCGATCATGACCACGATCATCACCAGCACCATGGTGGCGATGAGGACCGGATCGAAGATCGGCGTGCCGAAATGGAAGGGCCGGATCGGCGCAATCCACGCTGCGCTCGCCACCTTGTCGAAATGCATGAGGCCGAGCGCCGTGGCGATCACGCCGCCGGCGACTATGCCGATCAGGACGGCGATGTTGGACAGGAAGCCCTTCGTGAAGCGCGCGACGCAGACCACGATCGCCAGCACCACCAGCGAAAGCACGATGTTCTGCACCGGCGCATAGGCCGGATTGGGCAGCGACGGTGCGAGGGAAACGCCTGCCGGCGGCGCCGGAACGGTCGATCCCGCGGCGCCGGCGGCGTCGCTCACCGCCTTCAGCCACGCCGCCTGCTCCGGCGACACGATCTTCGGCGCGGTCGGCCCCATCGGCAGCCCGAATATCCAGTCGATGCCGATCTTCATCAGCGAAACGCCGATGACGAGGATGATGGTGCCTGTCACCACGGGCGGGAAGAAGCGCAGCATGCGGCTAACGAAGGGCGCGATCAGCACGGTGATCACGCCGGCACCGATAATCGCGCCGAAGATCATGCGCGCGCCGTCGGTGCCGGAATGAGCGATCGCCATCGAGATCATGGGGCCGACGGCGGCGAAGGTGACGCCCATCATCACCGGCAGCTTGATGCCGAACCATTGCGTGGCGCCGAGCGATTGCAGGATGGATGCGATGCCGCACACGAACAGATCCGCCGAGATCAGGAAGGCGACGTCTTCCGGCGCGAGCTTGAGCACGCGGCCGATGATGAGCGGCACGGCGATGGCCCCGGCATACATGACGAGCACGTGCTGCAGGCCAAGCACGAAAAGACGCGGCGCCGGAAGCACCTCGTCCACGGGATGCGTTGACGATGACATGAAGTCCTCCTTTTCTTGCTCCGTTCGACCCGAATCGGGTTCCCTCTCCCGAAGCAATGGTGCAGGATCACCCCAGAGCGGCGGGCACGCCATCAAGAAAGCATTGAAATTTTCGCTCGGTTTTCATGAAAATCGCTACCTGGAACATCAACGGCGTCAGGGCGCGCCTCGGCAATCTGCTCCATTGGCTGCAGGAAAGCGCACCGGATATCGCCTGCCTGCAGGAAATAAAATCGGTCGATGAGCAATTCCCGCGCGCCGAGATCGAGGCGCTCGGCTACCATGTAGAAACGCACGGACAGAAAGGTTTCAACGGGGTCGCGCTTCTTTCGAAGCTGCGCTTCGATGAAGTCAATCGCGGGCTGCCCGGCGACGAGAGTGACGAACAGGCGCGTTTCATCGAAGGTGTCTTCTCGACCACGAGCGGCGCGCTCAGGGTCGTGTCGCTCTATTTGCCGAACGGCAACCCGATCGATACCGAAAAATTCCCATACAAGCTCGGCTGGATGGAGCGGCTGAACCGCTGGGCGGCCGAGCGCGTCGCCCTGGAGGAGCCGCTGGTGCTCGCCGGCGACTACAATGTCATTCCGGAGCCGGTCGACGCCCGCCACCCGGAGAACTGGCTGGGCGACGCGCTGTTCCAGCCCGAAACGCGCCAGGCTTTCCGCCGGCTCGGCAATCTCGGCTTCACCGAAGCGGTGCGCGCCACGACCAACGCGTCCAACGTCTATACGTTCTGGGACTACCAGGCCGGTGCCTGGCAGAAGAACAACGGCATCCGCATCGATCATCTGATGCTGTCGCCGGAGGCGGCAAACCGCCTGATCTCCGCCTCGATCGAAAAGCACACCCGCGCGTGGGAAAAACCTTCCGACAACGTGCCCGTGGCAATCGAACTCAATTTGGCGCCGGTCGAGCACCACCAAGCGGCGTAGCCACGCATTTCTCCTTTGCCAGGGAGGTGCTATACTTGCGGGCCATGAAGGCGGCATCGACTCTCTGGCTGCTTCTGGCGGCGTCCGCGTGGACGACGCAGGCCTTCGCCGACTGCCAATGTGTCGCCAACGGACGCATCTTCCACCATGGCGAGATCGCCTGTCTTCACCTGCCGGCGGGACCGCAGCTCGCCCAATGCGGCATGGTTCTCAACAATTCCTCATGGATAAAACTGCAGGACGGCTGTCCGGTTGCGGCCATTGCGCCAGCGGGGTCGACATTTCCGTCGTCTGCTGCCGGCATGTCCGAGTCGAGGCGTTTGCCGGTGGTCCTGTGCGCCTTCAGCCCCTCTCCGGCTGGCCATGCCGGCCATCCCTCCCCCTAAGGGGCAAGGACAGGAGCCCAGCGTGCCGCCTGTCCTCTCCCTGGCGGAGTGCTGGGAAGGTACCGGGAAGTTTCCGGGCTCGGGCTGCGGCCGGCCGGAGTTCCGCCAGGCGGGCATGGGGTAAAAATCCGAGCGTACGGCCACGCGGTCGAAGGCCGGCTACTTCGGGTCGGCGCCTTCACGCATGCTGTCGGCCAGCGCGATCGCCGTGCGGCGGTCGCCTTCACCGGCGAGAGCGAAGGCCTCCTCCTGCATCTGGCGGATCCAGGGCAGGTCTTCCGCCGGCGCATGGCTCAGCGCTTCGGTCATCATCGCCAATCCGCGCACGATCTTGCCGCTCTGGAAGAGGAGGTTGCCGAGCGTCGCCTGGGCGCCGGCATGCCCCTTCTCGGCGGCAAGCTGCAGCCATCGGCCGGCCTGCTTGAGGCTGGCCTTCACGCCATCGCCGTCGAGGAACATCTTGCCGAGTTCGAACTGCGCCGCGGGATTGCGATAGGTGGCGGCGGCCCGCATGTAGAAATCCTGCGCCGCGGCAAGGTTGGCGGCGACGGGAGAGCCGGCGATGCCGGTCCGAGAATAGTTGCCAAGCGCCACCAGGGCGTCGGAGACGTAGCTCTCGTCAGGACTGCCCGGCTGCACGTCGTCCTCGACAATCTGGCTGAAGAACTTGTAGGCCTCGTAGTCGTTCTGGGTGACGCCGTCGCCCGAGGCATACATCTTGGCGAGCTTCCAGCTCGCGCCCACCTGGCCCTTGTCGGCGGCATAGCGGTAGGCTTCGACCGCCTCTTCCTTGTCGCCCTTCTTGTAGGCGGAAAAGCCGAGCCGGAAGACGGCCCAGGGGCTCTTCTTCTCCTTCTCGAAGCTTTTGGCGTCGAAGGCATGAACGATGCCGCTTGAAGCCATCGCGACGGCCATCACAAATCCGAACAGGACGGTGCGCCAGGCGCTAGAAATCGGCATGGCAGTACGCTTCGTCCGCCCTATGCTCATCGGCCGCGGCGCCGGAGCGCAACGGACCCGCCGTCATATAACGGCACGGCAAACCCGCCCTTGAAATCGTTCGAACGTCCATCACCATTCCCGCCGCGGATCGCGGCCAACCCCCCGGTGCTTCAAACCGCCGCACCATAGGCCAATGGAGGTGCGCCGGGTTTATGGCGGGAAATGGGCGATACCGCCTCCACGCCCCCCTAGCCGCAATCCTTACCGGAAAGGTGTTGCTGAATCGTCACAATGCGTGAACGTGAGGAAAACTGCCGCCCGCCCGGTATTGGAGCGATCAAACGTCATATCAATAAAAGAAGCCAAGGCATTGGAATCAAACACTATAACGCGGGCGGCCCGGCTGGATCGACAGCGCCCGCACTAAACCGCAATGCTTGAACCTGAGAATGGACAGCATCCTGAGGCAGCCGGTCGCCGAGACTGCCTGGAGCCCGGCGCCGCGAATGCCATCCTCAAGATCGGGTTACTCAGAACGGGATTTCGTCGTCCAGTTCTCGCCCGAAGCCACCGCCTCCGCCGCCACGATCGGCCCCTCGGTCGCTGGGCCCGGACTGGCCAAAATCCGAGCCGCCGCGACCCTGACCGCCGCTGTAAGCCTGGCCGCCGCCACCGCTGTACCCGACCTGACTGTCACCGCCCTGTCCGCGCGCGTCGAGCATCTGCAGTTCGCCACGGAATTTCTGCAGCACGATTTCCGTCGAATAACGGTCCTGGCCCGACTGGTCCTGCCATTTGCGCGTCTGCAACTGGCCTTCGATATAGACCTTCGCGCCTTTCTTCAGATACTGCTCGGCGACCTTGGCCAGGTTGTCGTTGAAGATCACCACCCTGTGCCACTCGGTGCGCTCCTGGCGGTCGCCACTATTCTTGTCGCGCCAGGTCTCCGTCGTGGCGACGCGCAGATTCACGACAGGATCCCCCGAGTTCAGCCGCCTGATTTCGGGGTCCGCCCCCAGATTGCCGATCAGGATGACCTTGTTCACGCTACCCGCCATGACACTTCTCCGCGCTTGTCCGAAACCGAGCTTTCTTGGCACCGAAGGGCCGGCCTGTCGACGGCATAGCCTACCCTTCCACAATCATTTCGTTCTATTTTTGTTCTACATCACGGACTGTTTTGAGGTCAAGGAGAACATTTGTCGGCAAGAAACCTATAAGCCCTTGCTTATTGGATAAGTGCCTGCTTATCTCGCAATATGATCGATACTGAGTCGGAAATCTTCCGCGCGCTTGGCGACCCGACGCGCCGGGCAGTCTACCAACGGCTTGCCGGACGCGAGATGAGCGTTGCGGAGCTGCGCGAGGGGCTTGGCGTCTCCCAGCCAGCCGTGTCGCAGCACCTCGCCGTGCTGCGCGGCGCCGGGCTGGTCAGCGAGCGCCGCGAGGGCCGGTTTTCGTATTACCGGATGACGTCGGGAGGCCTTGCTCCCCTGATCGACTGGGTGGCGCGCTATCAGGCCTTCTGGCCGGAACGCGTCGACCGATTGAAGGAAGTGCTGAAGGAGATGGACCAATGAACCATGACAACCACGATGACAAGGTCCGCGTCCAAACCGAACTCGAGGCGTCGCCGGAGAAGGTGTGGCGCGCGCTGACGGTTTCCGAATTCGTCTCCCGCTGGCTGATGCCGAACGATATCGAGGCCAAGGATGGCCACGCCTTCAGCCTTCAGGCCGCAGAGAGTGCGATCGAATGCCGGATCATCGAGGCGAACCCGCCCGAACTCCTCAGCTACTCCTGGCGCGAAAAGGGCGGGCCGGACAGCCTCGTCAGTTTCCGCCTAACCGCGACGGAAACCGGCGGCACGCGATTGACCATCGTGCATAGCGGGCTTGCGCGCCCTGCCCTCCCTACACTGCGTATTGCGGGCGTTTCCGGGACCCGCATGTCGCTCGTTTCGAGCCGATTCTCTTATTCGACGAACGCGGCGAACCGGCCCACCCTCGCCCTTGCCGCATAGGAGCGTCCTTATGTCCAACAATCTCGTGCCGATGGTGATCGAGCAATCGAGCCGCGGCGAACGCGCCTTCGACATCTTCTCGCGGCTCCTGCGCGAGCGCATCATTTTCATCAACGGCCAGATCGAGGACGGGATGTCGGCGCTGGTGTGCGCCCAGCTTCTATCCCTGGAGGCGGACAACCCTGAGAAGGAGATTTCGCTCTATATCAATTCGCCCGGCGGCGTGGTGACCAGCGGCTTCGCCATCTACGATACGATGCGCTATGTCCGCTGCCCCATTTCGACGGTATGCATGGGCTTTGCCGCGTCGATGGGATCGTTCCTGCTGATGGCTGGCACTCCGGGCCGGCGCATCGCCCTGCCCAACGCCCAGATCGTCGTGCATCAGCCGCTGGGTGGGTTCCAGGGGCAGGCGTCGGACATCGAGCGCCACGCCGAGAACATCCTGCGCGTCAAGCGCCGCATGATCCAGCTCTATTCGGAACATTGCGGTCGCAGCGCGGAGGAAGTCGAACGCACGCTCGACCGCGATTATTTCATGACCGCCGAGGAAGCCAAGGAATGGGGCCTTGTCGACCATGTCTACGGCACGCGGAAGGACGATCTGGCGGCATGAGTCCGGCCTGATCGCAGGGCCTTGCTGACGTCGCACATCCCTTCCCCCAGCGGCCCTGGCGCGGTCACGGCAAGTGAATGCTACTTGCGGACGAATGCAAGGTTCCCGACAAGATCGAGCGCGGTACGAAGCGCCGCGCCGGTCGCCAGCGCCATCTGCGGCAGCAGCATCCATTCTAGCGTCCACGCGGCGCCCGAGCGCTCGTTCTCGTGCACCAGCGCCTGATGCATGCCCGAGACGAGCGTGGCGTTGAAGCGCGCCAGTGTGACCAGCATCTCGGCACCGACCGGATTGGCCTTATGCGGCATCGCCGACGAGCCGCCGCCGCCCTGCAGCTTGACCTCCCCGACTTCGCTCTGCGCGGCAAGCGCGATATCCTGGCCCATCTTGCCGAGACCGCCGGCGACCAGCGACAGCCAGTCGGCAAGCTCCGCCTGTCGGTCGCGCTCCGAATGACGGGCGCGGGTCGCGACACCAAGACCGAGGCGCGCCGCCATGCCTGCTATCACCCGCTCGCCCGTCGGGCCGAGCTTGTCCAGCGTGCCGGCGGCGCCACCCAATGTCAGCACAGCGATCTCCTTGCGCATCGTTGGCAGCTGCGCGCGGCGGCGCAGCAGGGGCTCGCGCCAGCTCGATATCTTGCGCGAGGCCGGAACCTCGATCGCCGCCTGCATGCGGGTGTGCGCCATGACCCGTATCGCGCCGT
The DNA here is from genome assembly GCA_051959695.1 of Rhizobiaceae bacterium. GTDB lineage: Bacteria > Pseudomonadota > Alphaproteobacteria > Rhizobiales > Rhizobiaceae > Mesorhizobium_L. Next base: position 3,670 of record JBQCFA010000034.1, on the reverse strand, counting down.
CACGCTTCTCCAATTCGCGGAGCAAGTCCACCAGCGCGTCGATACGCCCATGGAGGATGTCGAGCACCCTGTCCATCCTGAGCGCGAAGCCCGTGTCGATGACATCCTGGCTGGTAGCGCCGAAATGCACGTATTCGGCATGCGGCTTGCCGATGACGGCACGCAACTGCCGCACCAGTTCCGGCACCACGACGCCGTCGCGCGCGGTTGCTTCCCGGAGCCTGTCAATATCAGGCCGAAAGCCCGTGACGGCTCCTGCTATGGCCTTGCCCGCGGCCTCGGGGATGGCGCCCGCCTCGGCTTCGGCGAGCGCAAGCGCCTCCTCGAAGGCGAGCATCGTATCCAGTTCCGCTTCGACGGAAAAGAAAGAGCCGACCTCCGCGTCGCCGAGGAGGCCCGAGAGAAACGGATGATCGAATACCGAGACCGTCATCGTGTCACCGGCGCTTGCCTCGTGCGTTTGTGCGTCCTTCGAGGCTCGCCCTTCGGGCTCGCTCCTCAGGATAGGGTGTTCAGCGCCAGCGTGCCCCATCCTGAGGTGCGAGCGAAGCGGACCTCGAACGACGCAATACTACAACCACGGATCAGATATCGAAGAAGATCGTCTCCTTGTCACCTTGGAGATGGATGTCGAAAATATAGGTGTCGCCCTCGCGGGGAGCGATCAGCGTCGGCACGCGGACGCGGTGCTCGACGCGCGAAAGGATGGGGTCTGCCTCGTTGGCGGCCTGCTCGTCGCCGAAATACATACGCGTATGCAGGCCGAGATTGATGCCGCGCGCCACGATCCAGAAGGTGATGTGCGGCGCCATCGGCCGGCCGTCGCGGAACGGCACCTTGCCCGGTTTGACGGTGTGGAAAGTGAACTCGCCGGTCTTCATGTCGGTCGGGCAGCGGCCCCAGCCGGTGAAATTGGGATCGGCCGTGCCGCGCATTTCCGATGGGCTGTTATAGAGCCCGTCGGCGTCGGCCTGCCACACCTCGATGAGCGCATCCCGTAGCGGCGTGCCTGAGCCGTCGATCACCCTGCCCTTGACCGTTACTCGCTCCCCCCTGGTCTTGTCATTGACCATGAACGTGCCGAGATCCTCGTCGTAGACCCCCTTGATGTCGCAGAAATTGGGTGCGCAGCCGATATGGACGTAAGGGCCCGCCGTCTGCGACGGCGTTTCCTTGAGGCGGTTGAGGGACTGGGTCATCAATTCCCCTCCTTGCGGTTCTCGAACATGGTCGAGCGGCGGCCGCGCAGCACGATGTCGAACTTGTAGGCGCGGGCGTCCATCGGGATGGTCGCCGCCATGTCGAGGGCGGCGATCAGCATCTCGACCGCCTTCGGGTCGGCGATGGTGCGCACGATCGGGCATTGCGGGATCATCGGGTCGCCCTCGAAATACATCTGCGTGACGAGGCGCTGGGCGAAGCCGTGGCCGAAGACGGAGAAATGGATATGCGCCGGGCGCCAATCGTTCGGTCCGTTCGGCCAGGGATAGGCGCCGGGGCGGATGGTGCGGAAGGCATAATAACCATTCTCGTCGGTGATGGTGCGGCCGCAGCCGCCGAAATTCGGATCGAGCGGCGCGGTATAGAGCTCCTTTTGGTGACGGTAGCGGCCGCCGGCATTGGCCTGCCAGAATTCGAGCAGCGCCCCGCCGACACCCACGCCGCGCTCGTCGAGCACACGTCCGTGGACGATGATGCGCTCGCCTATCGCACTTTCGCCCGGCCGGGCGAAATTGTGGATCAGGTCGTTGTCGAGTTCGCCCAGGATGGAATGGCCGAAGACCGGGCCCGTGATTTCGCTGATCGTGTTGTCGAGCGAGAGATAGGCATATTTCGGCGAACGCAGCACCGTCGTTTTGTAGCCGGGCGCATAGGCCGGCGGATGCCACAGCCGATCGCGTGCGAAAAAGGAGCCGGTTTCGGGTTTCTGGTTGGAGCTCATCCCTGTTCCTCCTTTCCTTCCGACGCATTCATTTCGGCGAGCGCCTGCTTGACCACCTTGATGGCGTGGTTTGCGGCGGGGATGCCGGCATAGATGCCGACATGCAGCATCACCTCGCGGATGTCGTCCGGGCTTGCCCCGGTATTCGCGGTCGCGCGTGTGTGGAGGGCGAGTTCGTCCCACTGGCCGAGCGCGGCCAGGAGCGCCAGCGTCACCATGGAGCGCTCGCGCTTGCTGATGTTCGGCCGCGACCAGACGTGTCCCCAAGCCGATTCCGTGAGCAGGTTCTGGAACGGCTCGTCGAATTCCGTCCTTGCGCCCTGCGTCCGGTCGACATAGGCGGCACCGAGCACCGAGCGGCGCGTCGCTATCCCACGACCATACCAGTCCGGATGCGTTTCCCTGTCTTCGCTCATTTAGATTTTCCCAATTCCCAGAACGGCAAGCCGACATAGTTCTCAGCAAGCGCCGTGGAGGCCGCGTGCGAATGGACCAGATAATCGAGCTCCGCTTCCTGGATACGCTGTCCGAAAACTCCCGTCTCGGGAAACAGGTGCAGCGTCGTGGTCATCCACCAGGAGAAGCGCTCGGCCTTCCATACCCGCGCCAACGCTCTTTGCGAATAGGCGTCGATGCCGGCGGACGAGCCCTCGGCATAGTATTCGCGAAGCCCGTCGAAGAGATAGCGCACGTCGCCGCAGGCGAGGTTGAGCCCCTTGGCACCGGTCGGCGGCACGATATGCGCCGCGTCGCCCGCGAGAAAAAGGCGACCAAACCGCATCGGCTCGGCGACGAAGGAGCGAAGCGGGGCGATCGACTTCTCGAAGGACCGGCCGGTCGTCATGCGTGCGGCGACTCCATCCGGCAGGCGGCGGCGGATCTCGTCCCAGAAGCGGTCGTCCGGCCAGTCCTCGACCCGGTCGTCCAGCGGGCACTGCACATAATAGCGGCTGCGCGTCATCGAGCGCATCGAGCAGAGCGCGAAGCCGCGCGTATGGTTGCAGTAGATGAGTTCGTCGCTAACGGGGGGCACGTCGGCGAGAATGCCGAGCCAGCCGAACGGATAGGTGCGCTCGAAAAGGCGGATCGCGCTTTCCGGAACGGACTTTCGGCTGACGCCATGGTATCCGTCGCAGCCGGCAACGAAATCACAGTCTATGCGGTGCGTCGCGCCGTCGTTGCGATATGTCACGTAAGGCGAATTGCCGTCGAAACCGCTCGGCTCGACATCCGCCGCTTCGTAGACCGACCGGGCGCCCGCCGTCTCCCGTGCGTCCATCAGGTCATGGGTGAGTTCGGTCTGGCCGTAGACCATGACGCGTTTGCCGCCGGTCAGGCCAAAAAGGTCTATGCGGTGGTGCTTGCCGTCGAAGGCGAGGTCGAAGCCATCATGGGGTAGGCCCTCGCGGCGCATGCGCGCGCCGGCGCCGGCCTCCTCCAGCATCGCCGCGGTCCCCTCCTCCAGTACACCGGCGCGCACGCGCGACAGCACGTGCGCCTTGCTCGCCCGCTCCAGAACGACGTTGTCGATCCCGGCATTGGTCAGCAGCTGCCCAAGAAGGAGCCCGGCCGGCCCCGAACCGATGATGGCGACCTGAGTGCGCACCCATCCTCCCTTTATCCCGGCCGGATAGTCGTGCGGCGACGTCGCTCGGGCAATGGACAATGGCTGCAATAAATTGCACTATCCGACCACATCGAGAACCGGCGACCGATGAAAGTATCCAT
>JBQCFA010000033.1:0-4474 GCA_051959695.1 Rhizobiaceae bacterium | reverse complement strand
GACGGAGAGCAATCGCCGCGTCTCCGACATGGTAAGGCTGGACGTCGGCTCGTCCATGATGACAACGCGCGCGTCCAGCGACAGCGCCTTGATGATCTCGAGAAGTTGCCGCTGCGCGATCGACAGTTCGGCAACGGGAGTGTCCGGCGAAAAATCGACGCCGAGCCGGTCCATCAGCGGCTGCACCGCGTCCCTAAGGCGCTTGCGGTCGATAAGCTTGAGAAACGGGGACCTCGGCTCGCGGCCGATGAAGACATTGGCGGCGGCGTCCAGATTGTCAAAGAGGTTGAGTTCCTGGTGCACGAAGGCGATGCCGGCCGCGGTCGCCTCCTTTACCGTCAGCGCCTTGCGGTCTTCACCGTCGATACGGATTGTGCCGGACGTCGCCTCGGTCACGCCGCCGAGTATCTTCATCAGAGTCGACTTGCCGGCGCCGTTCTCGCCGATGAGGCCAATCACCTCGCCCGGCGAGACCCACAGGCTCACATCCGAAAGCGCCTGGACGCCCGGATAGGTCTTGCTGATTCCCTCAAGCTCGAGGAACGGCTCCAAGTCGATGGCCTCCCGACGCGATTGCGCGCCGGCGTGGCGAACGCCGGCGCAGCGGATCGACTATACCGCGTCAGCCCTTGCCCTGCATCTTGGCAAGTTCCTTGGCGTACTCGTCGACGTTCGACTTGTCGACGACCTTGGTCGGGATGATGATCAGCCCGTCTGCCGGAATGAACGACTTGTCGCCTTCCAGGATCTTGGCCATGTCCTTCATGCCCTCGTAGCCCCACAGGAAGGGCTGCTGGACGACGGTGCCGACGACCGTCCCCTCCTTGATGCCGCCGAGCGTGATCGGATCGTCGTCGAAGCCGGTGACGGTGATCTTGCCGAGCTGGCCGGCTTCCTTCAGCGCCTGGTAGATCTGCGGGATGTTGTACGAATAAATGCCGAGCATGCAGTTGACCTCGGGATGCGCGGTCAGAGTGTCCTCGACGTTGCGCTTGGCGCGGGCCTGGTCGATGTCGTCGGCGCGCACGTCGACGATCTCGATCTTGGTGCCGGCGATAACGTCCTTGATGCCCTGGATGCGCTCCTTGGCGTTGTCGGCGCCGGGCAGACCTACGAAGGCCATGCACTTGCCGCCGTCGGGAAGCGCCTTCTTGAGGATTTCGCCTACCTGCTTGCCGGCCGCGACGTTGCTCGATCCGATATAGGCGACCCGTCCGCTGTTGGCCGCGTCGCTGTCGGTGGTGAGAAGCAGGGTCTGCTTGGCGATCTTGCTGAGCGCATCGGTCTCCGTCTTGGGATCGACGGCGCTTACCATGATGCCGGAAACGCCGGCCGCGACCAGATCGTCCATCAGCCGCTGCTGGATCGCCGCCGCCGACTGCGACGGGTACTTGAACTGCATGTCGTAGTTGGGAAGTTCGGCGTTCGCCTTCTTCACGCCGGCCTCCGCCGCCTTCCAGAAATCCGAAGCGCCGTTGGCGACGAAGACGAGCGTCTTCTTGTCGGCCGCATGCGCGGCGATCGAAGAAAGCGCGAGAGCGACGGCTGCTCCCAAAAGGGCGATGCGTTTCATACTGGTTCCTCCTTGCGAAGACTGCTGGGCGCAGCCTGACTCCTCCGCGCAATCGGGAGAACGGGGCCGCTGCCGGCCGACGCCTTCCACGATCGCGAACCGTCAGGTAAGCACGCCCAATTAATACTATCAATAGCCATTGATATGATTATTACCCGTTCGGCGCGAGGACATCGAAGGCCCGGCTGCGCTCCTCGCCGACTAACGCGGCCTTAATCGGTCACGCCGCGTCGCGGGCGCCGCGCTCTTTCCATTTCGTTAAAAAATGCTGTCGCTGGAGGGCTTCGATTTACCTTCCGTTAACCAAGTCGCGCATAGCGTTAACAAATCAGTAAGGAGCGTAGTCGTGAACAGCATCGCACCGGTCCAGAACGTCCAGTCCGCTCCCGTCCAGAGGAAGCCGATCCGCTTCAACGCGCGTTCCTTCGTGGCCTTCGCGCTGGCGCCCGAGGCGCCGCTGGCGGAGTGGTTCGACAATCTCGACCAGTGGACGGAGAACTCCCCCGGCTTCTTTGCCGGACGGCCGGTGGTGCTGAACCTCAATCATTTCAGCCTCGACCAGGACGAGATCACCGACCTGGTCGACGGGCTTGCCGATCGCGGCATCCGCATCTTCGCCATCGAGGCGAACGACGTGGACGATCTCGGCCCGGACCTTCCGCCTCTCCTGACCGGAGCCCGCACCATCGCGGTCGAGGAACCGCGGCCGGCGCGTGAATCGGCCAACACGAACGATGCGGAACCGGTCCGCGCCGCCGAGCCGAAGACGCTGATCGTCGACTCGCCTATCCGCTCCGGCCAGTCGATCTTCCATCCGCATGGCGACGTGATCGTGCTCGGTTCCGTCGGCTCCGGGTCGGAGATCATCGCCGGAGGCTCGGTGCACATCTACGGCACGCTTCGCGGCCGCGCCTTCGCCGGCGTCATGGGCAACCCGAGTGCACGCATCTTCTGCCAGAGGAACGAGGCCGAGCTTCTGGCTGTGGACGGGTGGTATCGCACCGCCGACGACATGGAACCGTCTTCGCGCGGCAGGGCGATCCAGGCCTTTCTGGACAACGAAGTGATCTGGGTTTCCGCCCTCGACTGAGGGCCGCGGCCCTGGGCTCAACAACAAATACGGAGAGAAAACATGGGTAAGGTGGTGGTCGTCACATCGGGTAAGGGAGGCGTCGGCAAGACGACGTCGACAGCCGCGCTCGGCGCTGCCGTGGCACAGACCGGCAAGCGCGTGGCCTTGGTCGACTTCGACGTCGGCCTGCGCAACCTCGATCTGATCATGGGCGCGGAGCGGCGCGTGGTCTTCGACCTCGTAAACGTCACCCAGGGCGTGGCCAAGCTGCAGCAGGCGCTGATCCGCGACAAGCGTGTCGACACGCTCTTCCTGCTGCCGGCCTCGCAGACCCGCGACAAGGACGCGCTGACCGAAGAGGGCGTCGCCGGCGTCATCTCGGCACTGCGCGAGAAATTCGACTACGTCTTCTGCGACAGCCCGGCCGGAATCGAGCGCGGCGCCCAGCTTGCCATGCGCTACGCCGACGACGCCGTCATCGTCACCAATCCGGAAGTGAGCTCGGTGCGCGATTCCGACCGCATCATCGGCCTTCTCGATTCCAGGACGCTGAAGGCGGAACGCGGCGAAAGCGTCAACAAGCACATCCTGGTGACACGCTTCGACGCGGCGCGCGCCGCACGCGGCGAGATGCTCAACATCAACGACGTGCTCGAGATCCTGTCGACGCCATTGCTCGGCATCATTCCCGAGAACCAGGGCGTCCTGCGCGCATCGAACGTCGGCTCTCCGGTGACGCTCAGCGAACCGGGGAATGCGGCGGCCCGCGCCTACATCGACGCGGCCAAGCGCCTGGAAGGCGAGGATCTGCCGGTCGTCCTGCCTTTCCAGAGGAAGACCTTCCTCGACCGGCTTCTCGGAAGGAGGGCGGCATGACCCTTTTCGACATCTTCAAGCGGCGCGGCAGCGCGCCGGTGGCCCGCGAGCGCCTTCAGGTGCTGCTCGCCTATGAGCGCAAGAACCGCAACCAGCCCGATCTCGTCGCCATCCTGCGCGAGGAGATCATGGCGGTTATCACCAAATACGTTCAGGTGGGGCCGGACGACGTGCAGATCGCCATGGATCGCGGCGACAACATGTCGACGCTGGAGATCGACGTGCAGATCCCGAACGGTGGCCACCTTATCGCCGCCTAGTATCGGCTGAAGATAGCCCCTCACCCTACGCTCTCCCCGCATGTGGGAGAGCGCGCCGCCAAGGGATGAGGGGCGGTTCCTCATTTCAAATCCACCGAAAAATCCAGCCGCACGAGGTCGCCGCGGAAGAAAAGGTGGCCGAAATAGACGATCATGCCGCTGCCGTCGCGGATGACGCGGCGCAGTTCGGCGATGGGCGCGGCCTCGTGCACGCCCAGATGCCGCGCCAGTTCGATATCGGCCTCGCCGATGGTGAAGGTCTGCTGGATATGCCCGAGATCGGCGTGACGCGCCGCCAGCCGCTCCAAGATGGGGCGGTCACGCCTGTCCTCCCCGTCTTCCTCCACGCCGCCTTCGAGTTCGGCATAGATCCGGCTCTCGACCAGGATCTCGGTCATCGCGACCGCATGCGGGAAGTCCGAATGACGATGCAGATGGACGACCCGGTGATAGGCATCGCCCGGTCGCCCCTCTTGCGGGGAAACCGGCAACGGCCGCTCCCACGGCCCGGCTTCGAGCTCCGAAACCGTGATGGAAGAGGAATGCGTTTCAAGTTCAGCCAGGTTGAGCGCCAGCGTGAACCACCGCCGGTCGAGCGGATGGGCGATGACCGAGCTTCCGCGCCGGTCGCGGTGACGGGCGATGAGCCCCTCGTCGGCGAGCAGGTCGAGCGCGTGGCGCACCGTGACACGG
>JBQCFA010000032.1:0-3668 GCA_051959695.1 Rhizobiaceae bacterium | reverse complement strand
GGAGAGGATGCCTATATTGGCGAGGCCGGGGACGACCCTGGCATTCCCCAGATATCCTGGTGAGGACGACCTCATCGCCTTTTGCGAAGGAGACGATGATGGCCTGGATCATCCTGCTCTGCGCCGGCCTGTTCGAGGTCGGCTGGGCGGTCGGCCTCAAATTCACCGACGGGTTCACGCGGCTTCTGCCCAGCGTCGGCACGGTGCTCTCGATGATCGTCAGCCTCGGTCTGCTCGGGCTGGCGCTACGCACGTTGCCGCTCGGAACAGCCTATGCGGTTTGGACCGGTATCGGCACCGTGGGTACGGCCTTGCTCGGCATCGCGCTTTTTGGCGAGCCGGCGACCGCGATGCGGCTCGGCTGCATCGCGTTGATCGTCGCCGGGATCGCCGGGTTGAAACTGCTGGCGGGCTGAGGGTGGCGTTCAGGCTCCCGCCGCGAGCAGCGACAGCGTGCGCACGTTGTCGGCGCCTTCGTGGTCGGCAAGCCGGGTCGGGTATTGCGCGGTGAAGCAGGCGTCACAGAATTGCGGCACTTCGTCGTTGCGCGCCGCTTCGCCGACGGCGCGGTAGAGCCCGTCGATCGACAGGAATCCGAGGGAGTCGACGCGGATGAACTCCGCCATCTCCTCGATTGACATGCGAGAGGCGAGCAGCTTCGACGTTTCCGGCGTGTCGACGCCGTAGAAGCAGGAGGAGCGCGTCGGCGGCGAGGCGATACGCATATGCACCTCGCGCGCGCCGGCGTCGCGCACCATCTGCACGATCTTCTGGCTGGTCGTGCCGCGCACGATGGAATCGTCGACCAGCACCACGCGCTTGCCTTCGAGGATGCGGCGGTTGGCGTTGTGTTTCAGCTTCACGCCCATGTGGCGGATCGAATCGGTCGGCTGGATGAAGGTGCGGCCGACATAGTGATTGCGGATGATGCCGAGCTCGAAGGGCAGCGCGGCTTCCTGCGCGAAGCCGATCGCCGCCGGCGTGCCGGAATCGGGCACCGGCACCACCACATCGGCCTCCACCGGATTTTCCCTGGCAAGCTCGGCGCCGATGCGCTTGCGCACGTCGTAGACGTTGCGGCCTTCGACCGCCGAGTCGGGCCTGGCGAAATAGACATATTCGAAGATGCAGAAGCGCGGCTTCTGTTCCTCGAAGGGGAAACGGCTCTCAACACCCTTGCTGTCGATGATGATCAGTTCGCCCGGCTTCAGGTCGCGCACGAAACGCGCGCCGATGATGTCGAGCGCGCAGGTTTCCGAGGCGAGGATGTAGGAGCCGTCGAGGTCGCCGAGCACCAGCGGCCGTATGCCGAGCGGATCGCGGCAGCCGATCAGCTTCTTCGAGGAGAGCGCAACCAGCGAGAAGGCGCCCTCGAGCTGCCTGACGCCGTCGATGAAGCGCGAGATGAAGTCCTTCTCGCGGCTTGTCGCGACCAGATGCAGGATGGTTTCAGTATCGGAGGTCGAGGAGAAGATTGATCCCTGCTTCTGCAAAGCGCGCTGGACCGTCATGGCATTGGTGATGTTGCCGTTGTGCGCCACGGCAAAGCCGCCGACCGCGAGCTCGGCGAAAAGCGGCTGGACGTTGCGCAGGCCCGCTCCACCGGTCGTCGAGTAGCGCGTATGGCCGATCGCACGGGTGCCTTTCAGGCGCTCCAGCACGGCCGGTTTGGTGAATGTATCGCCGATCAGCCCGATATGGCGTTCGACGTGGAATTGCGTGCCGTCGTAGGAAACGATGCCGGCCGCCTCCTGGCCGCGATGCTGCAGCGCGTGCAGGCCGAGCGTTACGATCGCCGCCGCGTCCTGCCGGCCGAAGATGCCGAAGACGCCGCACTCGTCGTGGAAATGGTCGTCGGCTTCCATGGCCATCGTCCAGTCGTCTTCATTCGCCATCCGCATGACCTCTCAGATGCGCACGGAACGGCCGGATTGCAAGCGGTTCGATCATCGGACCGAAGGTGGAGCCGGTTTTCGGACCAGTCCTGATCTAGCCGTTTGTCGATCCGCCGCCGGCGGGTGCGCTGTCTTTCCCGTTATCGTCATCGGTGCCGTCATTGTCGGGCGTGGTGCTGTCCGGCGCTGCATTGTCGGGCGTTGTGCTGTCGGGAGCTGTGCTTTCAGGGGCGGCTTCCGGCTTGAGATGCTTCAGGATCGAATTCTCCGCGTCGGCGGGCAGCATGGCCTCGATCCGATGGCCGATATCGTCAAGGAGAGGCCGCGACTTCGCTTCCTTCACCCAGAGCGGCGGATTTTCGCCGACCAGCCAGTTGAAGAACATGAGGGCCACCGCGACAACGAGAATGCCGCGCGCCGCCCCGTAGAGGAAGCCGAGCGTCCGGTCGAGCGCGCCAATGCGCGAATCGATGATGAAATCGGCGAGCTTCATCGTGATGACCGTCACCACGATCAGGGCAATGAAGAAGACGATCGCGGCCGACGCGCCCATGGCGATCTTGGGATTGTCGATATGTGGCGCCACATAGGGCAGGATGGCCGGGTAGAAGAAGTATGCCGCCGCGGCGGCGGCTACCCAGGAGGCGATGGACAGGACCTCGCGCGAAAAACCGCGCACCATGGCGAGCATCGCCGAGACCAGCGTGAAGCCAATCAGGATCCCGTCAAGCAGCGTAATCGGCATTGCGGCTGTTCCCCACTCTTCCCATTCGCCTTGTTCGCCCGTCAGTCCTCGTGCGCCGCCACCCGCCTGTCGCTGCCGCTTTTCCCGGCGATGCGGGCGACGAGATCGACCAGCGAGGCAGGCTGAAACGCTCCGGACCAGACCTTTCCCCCGGGCTCCTCGCCCGACCTGGGGAACACAGCCTGGCTGAATCCGAGCTTTTCGGCCTCTTTGAGACGCTGCTGGGTGTGCGCCACCGTCCTTACCGCTCCCGACAGGCTGATTTCGCCGAAATAGACGCATTCCGCCGGCAGGGCAAGGCCGGTCAGCGACGACACCAGCGCGGCGGCGACGGCAAGATCGGCGGCCGGCTCGGCGATACGATAGCCGCCGGCGACGTTGAGGTAGACGTCGTGCTGGGAGAAGCGCACGCCGCAATGCGATTCGAGCACGGCGAGCACCATCGACAGCCTCGAGCCGTCCCATCCCACGACCGCGCGGCGCGGCGTGCCGAGGGGCGAGGGGGCGACGAGCGCCTGTATCTCGACGAGGATCGGCCGGGTGCCCTCCATGCCGGCGAAGACGGCGGCGCCCGGAGCCGCCATCCCGCGCTCGCCGAGGAAAAGCTCCGAGGGATTAGGCACCTCGCGCAGGCCCTTGTCCGACATCTCGAAGACGCCGATCTCGTCGGTCGGGCCGAAGCGATTCTTCACGGTGCGCAGGATGCGGTAGTGGTGCCCGCCCTCGCCCTCGAAATAGAGCACGCCGTCGACCATGTGCTCGACGACGCGCGGGCCGGCGATCTGACCTTCCTTGGTGACGTGGCCGACGAGCACGATCGCGGCGCCTGTGGATTTCGCGTAGCGGATCATCGCCTGGGCAGCCGCCCTGACCTGCGTGACCGTGCCCGGCGCCGAATCGGCCATGTCGGTCCACAGCGTCTGGATGGAATCGAGGATGACGAGGTCCGGCCGCCTGCCGTCGGCGATCGTCGCCAGTATATCCTCGACGTTCGTCTCCGCCGCCAGTTCGACGGCCGAATCGGCGAC
>JBQCFA010000031.1:0-6293 GCA_051959695.1 Rhizobiaceae bacterium | reverse complement strand
TCGCCGACCAGGGATCGGAAGCGGACGCCGGCCAGCGATATTGAGGGTTGGACGCGGCCTTGCCTGCGCCCAATTGACGGCTATTGTGCCGGCGATTTTATCGAGGAACCCGTCATGCCCGAATTCCGAACTCTCGACGACGGCGCTTTCGCCGGCAAGCGCGTGCTGCTGCGCGTCGACCTCAACGTGCCGGTGAAGGACGGCAAGGTCACCGACGCCACCCGCATCGATCGCGTCGCGCCGACGATCAGGGAGCTTTCGGACGACGGCGCGAAGGTGGTGCTGCTGGCGCATTTCGGCCGGCCGAAGGACGGGCCGGACCCGTCGCTCTCGCTGAAACCGGTGGCGAAGGCGGTGGAGAGGGTGCTCGGCCGTCCGGTGGGCTTTGCCGGGGATTGCATAGGCGACCTGGCGAAAAAGGCCGTCGACGGCATGGCCAATGGCGACGTTCTGCTTCTCGAAAACACGCGTTTCCACAAGGGCGAGGAAAAGAACGACGCGGATTTCACCAAGGCCCTGGCCGAAAACGGCGACGTCTACGTGAACGACGCCTTCTCGGCGGCGCACCGGGCACATGCGTCCACCGAGGGGCTGGCGCATCTCCTGCCCGCCTATGCCGGCCGCGCCATGCAGGCGGAACTGGAGGCGCTGGAGAAAGGGCTCGGCAAGCCGGCCAAGCCTGTCGTCGCCATCGTGGGCGGGGCGAAGGTCTCGACCAAGATCGATCTCTTGATGAACCTGACGCACAAGGTCGACGCGCTGGTCATCGGCGGCGGCATGGCGAACACGTTCCTGGCCGCGCGCGGCACGGAGGTCGGCAAGTCGCTCTGCGAGCATGATCTTGCCGATACGGCGAAGAAGATCATGATCGAGGCGGCGGAAGCAGGCTGCGCGCTCGTCCTGCCGGCGGATGCGGTCGTGGCGAAGGAATTCAAGGCCGGCGCGGCGAGCCGGACCGCGACGGTCGATCAGGTCGGGGGCGACGAGATGATCCTCGACGCCGGGCCGAAGACCGTCGAGGCGGTCGACCAATGGATCGACCGGGCGGCGACGATCGTCTGGAACGGGCCGCTCGGCGCCTTCGAGATCGAGCCCTTCGACAAGGCCACTGTCGAGGCGGCAAGGCATGCCGCCCGCCGCACGAAAGAGGGACGGCTGGTCTCGGTCGCCGGCGGCGGCGATACGGTGGCGGCGCTCAACCATGCCGGCGTCGCCGACGATTTCACCTATGTATCGACGGCCGGAGGCGCCTTCCTGGAGTGGATGGAAGGCAAGGCGCTGCCGGGCGTCGAAGTGTTGAAGCGACGACAGTAGCGCGCATCGGATCGGCGTCGTGACATCGGAACGCGGCTTGATGTATTCAATCTGGAAACCGGTCGACTTCGGGAGAGTGAAATGAACAAGGACATGGCCGCTCAGGCCGCGAAAAAGGACGGCTTCATTGCGGCGCTCGATCAGTCGGGCGGCTCCACGCCGAAGGCGCTCAAGCTTTACGGCATTGACGACAGCGCCTGGTCAAATGAAGCGGAGATGTTCGATCTCGTTCATCAGATGCGCGTGCGGATCATCAAGTCGCCTGCCTTTACCGGCGACAAGGTAATGGGTGCGATCCTGTTCGAGCAGACCATGGATCGCGACATCGACGGTACGCCAACCGCGCAATATCTGTGGGAAAAACGCCATGTGGTGCCCTTCCTGAAGATCGACCAGGGTCTGGCGGAGGCGAAGGACGGCGTCAGGCTGATGAAGCCGATGCCGCAACTCGATGCGATGCTGAAGCACGCGGTGGCCAAGGGCATATTCGGCACGAAGGAACGCTCGGTGATCGATGCGGCGAACCCGAAGGGCATCGCCGCCATCGTTGACCAGCAGTTCGAAGTCGCAAGCCAGGTCCTGGCGCACGGCCTTGTTCCGATCATCGAGCCGGAAGTGACGATCTCGATTCCCGACAAGGCGGAAGCCGAGGAAATCCTGCTCGGCGAAATCCGCAAGCATCTCGACGATCTGCCGGCAGGCAAGCAGGTCATGCTGAAACTGACGCTGCCGACGAAGGCGAATCTCTACAAGCCGCTGACCCAGGACCCGCGTGTCATGCGCGTGGTCGCCCTGTCCGGCGGCTATTCGCGCGACGAGGCAAATGCCAAGCTCAGCCACAATGCGGGGATGATCGCCAGTTTCTCGCGTGCCTTGACCGAGGGTCTGTCGGTGCACCAGACCGATGCCGAGTTCAACGCAGCGCTGGGCGCGGCGATCGACAGCATTTTCCAGGCGTCCAGCGTCAAGCGATAGCTGGCCGCGTCCGGGGCGCGCCGGGCATCCGCGCATCGCGCCGCGACGGATGTGACGCTAGCCGCGCCCGGCGAATGGAACGAGAAGCCGGAGAAGGCCGTTTAGGCCATCGACCGCTTCCAGGGCTCTCAGGCGGCGGCCGGCCGGCTCTGGTCCGAAAGGTCAGGCCGGCCGGTCCTTTTCCCCTCCATGAGATCCGTTCGCCCAGGCTGATTCGCCTTCGATTGCGCGTCAAAGGGCCCCGTATCCAGTTGGAACCGGGGCAAACGATCATCGTTACCCTGCCACGGGTGGCGTGAAGTGCAACGAAAGGAAGAACGATGCGCAAGATAGTCTATGCCAGCGCGGCAATCGCCTTTCTCGGCATATCCGTGGCACATGCAGACGATCAGGACAGGCGGGCTCTGGGCGCGACCGCGGGCGGAGCGACGGGCGCAGTGGCGGGTGCGGCCGTCGGCGGACCGGTCGGAGCGGCGGTGGGCGGCGTTGCCGGACTGGCGATCGGCGCCGCGACGGCTGTCCCGCACAGCGTGCGGACCTATGTCGTCGAGCACCCGGTGGATTCGGTGGCCGTGGAGGGTCAGCTCTCGACCGACTATGCTCTTCCGGAAGGCGTCGTCATCCATCAGATTCCCGAACATCCGCGTTACGGCTATGTCTACGTGCAGGACCGCCCGGTGGTCGTGCGCATGAAGAGCCGCAGGATCCTCTATGCCGCCCCGGGTGAACGCCACGACGCGACCCAGACGGGCGCCATCGACGTGCAGCCGCCGGAGCGCGTCATCACCTATGTCGAACGGCACCAGGTCGCGCCCGTCGACATCGAGGGCGATGTCGACAGGGGTTACGTAGTGCCGGATTCCGTCGAGCTGACGCCGGTACCTGAAAATCCGCGCTACGACTATGTCTACGTGCAGGACCGTCCGATACTGGTCGATCCGCAGACACGCAAGGTGATCTGGATGCGCTGACCGGAAACCGCCGGCGATCGCCCGCGAAGGCCGAGCGCCCGCCGGCTTGTCCGGCGGGCGCTTTCTATATTTCCTCGCCGCGCAGCAGCCGGGGCGCCGGGCCGGTGAGGCCGGAGGCCTGGCGGATGAAGAATTCCTTCAGGGGCGGCATGCGGTCGACCAGCCCCAGCCCGATGTCACGGACGGCGCGAAGCGGCCCGAGATCGTTGGAGAACATGCGGTTAAGAATGTCGGTGGTGGCGCCCATCTGCACCGTATCGAAGCGCCGCCACCGTTGGTAACGCTCGAGCACGTCGAGCGCGCCGATGTCCTGGCCGAGGCGGTCGGCCTCGACCACGGTCTGGGCGAGCGCCGCGGCGTCCTTGAAGCCGAGATTGAGGCCCTGGCCGGCGATCGGGTGGATGCCATGGGCCGCGTCGCCCGCCAGTGCGAAGCGCTGGGCGACGAAGGCGCGCGCCAGCGTCAGGCCGAGCGGCCATGCGCGCCTCTGGCCCTCGACATGGATTTCGCCGAGCTTCAGACCGAAGCGCTGCTCGAGCTCCGTCTCGAAGACGAAGATATCTTCTTTGACGAGACGCTCGGCCTCGGCGCTGCGCTCGGTCCAGACGATAGAGGAGCGGTTGCCTTTCAAAGGCAGGATGGCGAAGGGCCCGGCCGGCAGGAAATGTTCCTCGGCGCGTCCGTCATGCGGTCTTTCATGAGCGACGGTGCAGACGATGCCGGACTGGCCGTATTCCCAATTCACCGTCTTGATGCCGGCCATGTCGCGCAGGCGCGAGCGTACGCCGTCAGCGGCGACGAGAAGCCGCGCATCGAGCGAGCCGCCGTCGGCCAGGTGCACGGTCACGGCGGCGGGTCCGGTGTCGAAGCGATCGACGGCCACGCCCTCGATCAGGTCGATGCCCAGCGCTCCCGCGCGCTGGCGCAAGGCACCGTTCAGCACCCGGTTGGCCACCATGAAGGCGAAGGGCTCTCCTGGCCGGACCTCTCCGTCGAAGGTCAGGAAGACCGGCCGCACGGGATCGGAGGTGCGGGAATCGGTGACGACCATCTCGTTGATCGGCTGGGCTTCCGGCGCGATATCGCCCCACACGCCGAGGCGATCGAGCATGCGCCGCGCCGCGGCGGCCACGGCGGATGCGCGGGCATCCTTTTCCCATACGCCGGCCGGTGCAGCGTCGACGATCGCTATCCTGAGGCCGGGACGCGCGGCGCGAATGGAAACGGCCGTCGCCAGGCCGACATAGCCGGCGCCTGCGACTAGGACGTCCAGCCGGCCGCCGTCGTTCGCTTGTTTCCGGCCGATCTTGCTGGCGGGCATCGGCACGTTCCTTTCAACCTTGACTTCATCGGCTTATCCGTCCGAAACGGAAAGCGCTGCAAGAGGCCTGCGAGGCCGGTCAGGGGGAATATCCGATGTCGGCGGCCATGCAGGAGCTGCTTTCCATTCTCGACCTGGAAACGCTCGAATACAACCTTTTCCGGGGTCGCAGCCCCAAGGCGCGGTGGCAGCGCGTCTTCGGGGGCCAGGTGATCGGCCAGGCGCTGATCGCCGCGCAGCGCACGGTGACGTCGGATCGGCCGGTGCATTCGCTGCATGGCTATTTCATGCTGCCGGGCGATCCCGAAGTGCCGATCGTCTACGATGTCGACCGCATCCGCGACGGCCGCAGCTTCACGACGCGCCGGGTGGTGGCGATCCAGCGCGGCCAGGCGATCTTCTCGCTGGAGGCTTCCTTCCAGGTGGAAGAGGAAGGCCTCAACCATCAGGTTCCGGTACCGCTCGACGTGCCGCGTCCGGAAACCCTCCGGAGTCAGCGCGAACTTCTGGAGGAAGCGGGCGAGCGGGTGCCGGAAAACATCCGCAAATTCTGGGCGCGCGAACGGCCGCTGGAATTGAAACCGGTCAATGTCGAGCACTATACGAGCCGCGACAGGCTGCCGCCGAGGCAGAATGTATGGCTGCGCGCGCTCGGGACGGTGCCGGCCGACCGTGCCATCCAGGCCGCCGTGCTCGCCTATCTTTCCGACATGACGCTGCTGGATACCTCGACCTTCGCGCATGGCCGCTCCGGCTTCGACCCGGATATCCAGATGGCAAGCCTCGACCATTCCATCTGGTTTCATCGTTCCCATCCCCTCGATGGCTGGCTGCTCTATTCGCAGGACAGCCCGTCGGCGTCGGGCTCGCGCGGCTTCTCGCGCGGGATGCTGTACGGCGATGACGGCACCTTGATCGCTTCAACCGCGCAGGAAGGCCTCGTGCGGCTGAGGAAGAGAGAGCCGGCGAAGAAGTGAACAAGCGCCGGTTTCCGCCCGGCGACTGGTCAAACGACACTCTTTGCCTATTTTTTAGGCAGTGGACGCGATACGCCAAGCCCGCGGCCAATGTAGGCCGCTCATAAGCTCCATAGATTCAAAATGTTAAGCCCGCGGGTCCCGGTTGGCACGAGGCTTGAATTGCCCTTGCAGTCTGCCGGCAACCGGTGGGCGACGCGACAAGCGCGGGCCTTCCCGCTGCAACAGAGGGCAAAATCAATGAAAATCGTGATGGCTATCATCAAGCCGTTCAAGCTCGACGAGGTGAGAGAGGCGCTCACGGCCGTCGGCATCCAGGGCATGACCGTCACCGAGGTCAAGGGCTACGGCCGCCAGAAGGGACACACGGAAATCTATCGCGGCGCCGAATACGCCGTCAGCTTCCTGCCCAAGGTCAAGATCGAGATCGCCGTGCCGGCCGACATCGTCGACAAGACGGTCGAAGCCATCTCGTCGGCCGCGAAGACCGGGCAGATCGGCGACGGCAAGATCTTCGTCACCTCGATCGACCAGGCGGTGCGTATCCGCACGGGAGAGACCGATGCCGACGCGCTTTAACACCATGAAAGGGATTGGGGTAATGCGGAATATCTACTTCAAGAGCGGTGCGTTGGGGGGGCTCGTGGCGTTGCTGTCGGGCGCTCCGGCTTTCGCCCAGGACGCGGCCAAGCTCGACGCCGGCAACACCGCCTGGATGCTCACCTCCACCGCGCT
>JBQCFA010000030.1:0-18095 GCA_051959695.1 Rhizobiaceae bacterium | reverse complement strand
TGGTGGCGTGCCCGGCCTCCGCGGCGAGCGACGGCATGGAGGCTGTGAAAATCAGGAAAAGGATGGCGGGCAGAAGCGAGAGTTGCCGTGTAAGACCGTCCCGATTCATGAAACCCCGCCGCCGGTCGTAAGATCGAACCGCACAACGCGTGGGCGCATGTTCCGTTGCATGGAAGCGCCCGGATCGGGAGACGGGTGGTTGAAGCCTTGCTGGTGTCGCACCATCATCAGCGACAACATTAACGTCGACCGAGCTGTTTTCCATGCCCCAAACCATTATCGAGATCGAAACGTCGGGGCAGGGCCTCTACGAATTCACCTCTCGGGCCGTACGCTTCGTCGAGGAAAGCGGCGTCGAAACCGGTCTGCTGACGGTCTTCGTGCGGCATACCTCCTGCTCGCTCCTCGTCCAGGAAAACGCCGATCCGGATGTGCGCCGCGACCTGGACGCCTTCTTCCGGCGCCTGGTACCCGACGCGGACGACCCCGCAATGGGCTATCTCGTCCACCGCGCCGAAGGGCCCGACGACATGCCGGCGCATATCAAGGCTGCGCTGACGGCGGTATCGTTGTCCATTCCTGTCGGCAACGGACGGCCGCTTCTCGGGACGTGGCAGGGCATCTATCTCTTCGAGCATCGGACGCGGCCGCACCGGAGACAGCTGGTTCTTCATGCAAGTCAAGGGACGTGATGGCGATATCCATGCCTTGGCGCTATAGTGCAGTAACTAAATAAAAACCGGCGGTTCGCTGCGGGCCGCTTCTCCGGCAGAACGGGAGGAGGACCATGTCGTTTCTGAAGAGACTGTTCGGTGGCGGTGCCGCCGCCGACGCGGGCGGCGAGGAGCCGCAGGCCACCGGCGAGAACGTCGAGCACAATGGATTCATCATCCGGGCCACGCCCTTCAAGGCGGAAGGGCAGTTCCAATGCTGCGGTGTCGTCACCAGGGAGGTGGGCGGCGTGGTGAAGGAGCACAGATTCATCCGCGCCGACCGCTTCGCCTCGCTTGACGACGCCATGGAATTCGCGGTTCGCAAGGGGCGCCAACTCGTCGACGAGCAGGGCGAGCGCATCTTCGGCTGACAGGCCTCGCCGGATTACTTGTCGCCGTATGCGCGGGCGCCTCGATCTATGACCGGACCAGCTCGACCCGGCGATTGAGGGCGCGACCTTCCTCCGTCGCATTCGATCCGACCGGCGCGAGGAAACCGACTCCCGCCGTCCGCAACCGGCCCTTCGCGATATGATGGTTGCGCACGAGCTCGCTCGCGACTGCCTCGGCGCGCCGTCGCGACAGATCCATATTGTGCTCGTACGATCCCTGGGTGTCGGTATGACCGACGATAAATACGTTGAGATCGGGCTGACCGCCCAGAAGCTTTGCGATCTGTTCGAGCGTCGGCTGGCTCTGCGGCTTGAGCGTCGCCTTGTCGGTGTCGAAATAGATGCCGTAGAGCGCGATGTGGCCCTTCTCGCCGAGACCCTTGGCCATGGCGGCGGCATCGACCATCTTGTTCTCCATCGAGCCGACCACGGCAATGACGAGTTGAGCGGTGATCTCGTCGTTGTTCGAACTGACGAGCACGCTGGCATAGGTATCGCCGTCGCTTCCCTTTTTCAGGCCGGCGTAATAGCGGTAGTTGAAACCGTCGACCCACATTTGCGGGATCGGCAGCACGTCCACCGCCTCCGTGAAGGGAATGCCGCCGCAGGCGTCGGCATCACATGAAAGCAGCTTTTCGAAACCGGCCTTCTCCAGTTGGGTCTCGAAATTGCGGGATACCTCGAGGATGGAGGGGCCTGCTCCGGTGCGGTAGGCAATGCGCGTCACGCGGCCTTCGAGCTTCCGCGCATCGGTCGGATTGCCGTCCTTGAAAGGCGCCGCCTGCAGGCGCGCCGCATCGAAATCCTTCGTGTCGTAGCCGGTGATCGTGCTGCCTCCGAACCGGCCGATACCGGGATAGTCCCTGGCGCCCTCGACATCGCCCGCCATCGCGCCTGAAGCGGCTAGGACGGTGCACGCGAGCGCGAAAAGGAAAGAGATGCAGCGGATGGGGCGACGGAGCATGGGCGGACCTCTTCGCTGCGCAACGAGATTAATCGGACATGCCTGCGGTCTTGCCCCCCGTTCCGCACGTCGGATGGACGGCAACGCACGCATGAACGCACGATGTCACTCGATTTTGCAAGAGATCGCGCCGGCCGCCCACACGCTTCTTGGCGCTGGTGGACGGTGCGGAAATGATTCGTCGTAGCTGGCCCGAACCGGCGGTTTCCCGGCAGGCGGCGCCTCCCGGGCCGGCAAGTCCTGTTCCAGGCCGGGTCTTCAGGCGGCGATCACTTCGACGAGTTCGATGTCGAAGACGAGGTCGCGGCCCGCCAGCGGATGATTGGCGTCGACCGTGACCGAGGAATCATCGAGATCGACGACCGTCAGGTTGACTGGCTGCCCGTCGGGCGTGTTGGCCTGAAGCCTTGTCCCGACATCGACCGCCACGCCTTCGGGAATGGCCGTGCGAGGAATGGCCTGCACGCGTGAATCGTCATGTTGTCCGTAGGCCTCGTCTGCGGGCACCGTCACCGTCTGCTTCTCGCCCACTTCCATCTGCGGGATGTTCCGTTCGAGGCCGGGTATGACCTGCCCGGCGCCGAATTTGAATTCCAGCGGCTCGCGGCCTGCGGAACTGTCGAATTCGGTGCCGTCGCTCAACCTGCCAGTGTAATGGATGCGCACGACATCCCCGTTCTTGATCTGGGTCATGTCTGGATCTCTTGTCTTGTGCTTGAAGATCGGCGCGGACCTGTGCCGGCGCCGGCGAAACGCGTGGCGCAATGGGCCACGCTTCCTCAAAGGTAGGGTGGCTTGGGCGGATGTAAAGAGAAGGACGGCTTTTCGCCGAGCTCTGCTTCAGGAGCCCCGTAGCCGGTTCTGGTGGACCATGAGGCTGGTGAAGGCGGCGGAAAGGAGCGGGGTGTCGAGGCCGGCCGCGCGGCCGCGAGCCAGAAGGTCGCCGACGATCTCGTCCGCCTCGACGGCATTTCCCGCCAGAAGATCGCGATACATCGAGGTCGTCATCCCCGAGCCGCGGGCGGTCAGCATGCTTCTCGCACTGTCCAGGAAGCCCTCGCTCGGCTCCACCCCGGCGGCGCGCGTAACCGAGACGGCCTCTTCGAGGATGCGAAGCGTGAAATCGGTTCCACCCGGCGTGGCTTCGATCTCGCCGACCGAGCCGCGCGCCAGCACGTTCGCGCTGCCCAGCGAGGCAAGCAGGATCCATTTCTCCCACATCCTGCGCGCGATATGGCGTGACAGACGCGTACCGAACCTGTCCGCCTTCATGAACGCGTCGAGCGCCTCGATTCGCGGCGACAGAGAGCCGTCGAGCTCGCCATAGGCCATCTCCTGCACCTTGTTGTGCTGGACGATGCGGCCCTCCTCGTCGATCGAAGAGACGATGTGGCAGGTGCAGCCGACGACAGCGTCATCGCCGAAGCGTTCTGTCAGGCGATCCATGTGCCGCATGCCGTTCAGCACCGGCAGGATCATCGTGCCATCGCCGACCGCCGGGGCGAAGTCGGCCAGCGCCTCATCGAGGGAATAGGCCTTAACGGTGAGCAGCACGACGTCGAACGGGCCATCGATCTCTTTCGCGGTCACGAGCGGCGGATGCAGTGTGGCGTCGCCGAAGGGGCTGACGATCCGAAGCCCGTCCGCCTGCAGCCGCGCCTTGCGCTGCTGGCGCACGAGAAACGTCACGTCGCGGCCGGCCTCAAGGAGGCGACCGCCGAAATAGCCGCCTGTCGAGCCGGCCCCGACCACGAGCATCCGCATCGAATTCTCCTGAGTTCCCGCCTGTTCAGTGCGACATGAACACCGGTACCTCGGCGTTCTCGAGGATGTGGCGGGTGGCGCCGCCGAAGATGATCTGGCGGAGCCGGCTCTGGGTGAAGGCGCCCTTGACCAGCAGGTCGCAGCCGAGCGCCGCCGACTCCGCCAGGATGGCTTCGCCGGGCGAGCGCTTGCCCGGACTTACGGTGATCGCGCGCGCGGTGATGCCGCGCGCCGCGAGATAGTCGGCGAGTTCCTGCCCGTCTGGGCCGGGCACGCCCGAGCCTTCGATCGTCAGCACGGTGATGCTTCGAGCCACCTCCAGAACCGGAAGGGCAAGTGCCACGCAGCGCGCTGTCTCGGTGCTGCGATTCCATGCGATGACGACATTGGAGCCGATGCTGGCGGGCGCATTGGGCGGCGCGATCAGCAGGGGGCGCCCGCTGTCGAAGAGCGCGGCATCGAGGGTTAGCGGACGCGGTCCCGAAATGCGCTGCTCCGGCCTGCCGACCACGGTGATGTCGAAGACGCGGCCGAGATAGCCGACCATGTGGTCGCCCGGCGCTATGCCTTCCCGCCACTCCCAGGCGATCTTCTGCTCCTCCATGAACTTCTCGAAAAGGCTGCGTGAAGCGGCGGCGCTCTCCTCGGTCTGTTCGGTCAGGGGCTCATAGAGGATCGACGCGCCTACGACATCCGCGGCGAGAAAAGGCGTCGTCGCCGGCGACAATGCGAACCCGGTCGCGCGGCTGCCGAACAGTCTGGCGAAACGCGCCGTGGTCGAAAGGATCGCTTCCGTCCGGTCATGGTCTTCAACGGGAACCAAAATCGATTTCATGTTGCGTATCCCCGGCACATTGGCCCCGGCCCATTTCCCCATGGAACATAGGTCCATTTTGCGACAGGGAGACAGCCGCTGTACAGGGCGGCGGCGATGTTTTCCAAAATGGCCTTGCGGCTGCCCGGGAAGAACCCGGAAAATCGCGGCCGTCGCGGAAGCCCGGCGCCTGGTAGCGGACAATATCCGCGCGGTTCATCCAGGACGTCGCTATTTCCTCCTACCGGGCTGATTCCACAGAAAGAATGGGTTCAGCGCGTCATATCGGCATCGCCGCGCCCGGGATCCGCACCTCGTCCTCGTTGATGAGCACGATGGGCGGTTTTCCGTCGGGCGTGACGTAGAGCAGCCTGATCGTCCATTTCCCACCGTTTTTCACCGCGCTGGAAACAACGGTTCCGGCCGCCTTGTCGCCGTGCACCGGTATCCGGTAGGTCGCCGCGCCGGTGCCGCCGCCTTCGACATGCACCGCGCCGCCGACCCAGAAGCCGTCCCTGATGTTGGCGCCGAGCGTTGCCCGCACCCTCAGATCGCCGCGAACGGCGTCCATCGTCATGTGGTAGGCTTCGGTGGACTTCATCAGGCGCGGCAGGGAGGTCACCGACCACGCCGTTCCACCGATGGCGAGCGCCCAGATGACGAAACCGGCGATCGCCCATGAGCGTTGCGAGCGCCGGAAATGGTCGGCATCGCGCCAGGCGCGGTTGCGCCAGGCCCAGCGGCTGCCCTTGGCGCCGAGCACGAAGATCATGACGAGGTTCACGACCGGCACGAACATCAACAGCGCGATGAAGGTCGAGTTGCCGATGCCCCATATCCAGTTGAGCAGGAACGCCCCCCAGTTCCAGCGGTTTAGTTCGCGCGGGATTTCGGCCGGGTCGTTGAGGGCACGGCTGGGCAAGGGCGGGGTCTCCTTTTGCGCCGCCATAAGAGCGGGTCGGGCGGGCAGGGGCAAGAGAGAGAGATCTCCCTCTTTGAGGCTGATAAAGCAATTTCAACATTTTAGCCAAGCCTGCCGACAACCGGAAGCGTGACTGTCTTGATCATCATATACGTTGCGATGTACGCGCTGATGCTGAAACGCGGATAGCAGCCACGGAGAACGAAGGATGTCGCTCAAGGGAAAGACGATCTTCATGTCGGGCGGCTCGCGCGGCATCGGACTCGCCATAGCCAAGAGGGCCGCGCGCGACGGCGCCAACATCGCCATCGCCGCCAAGACCGCCGAACCCCACCCCAAGCTGCCGGGAACGATCCATACCGCGGCCGCGGAGATCGTCGCGGCCGGCGGCCAGGCGTTGCCGGTGCTCTGTGATATCCGCGACGACGAGCAGGTGGCCGAGGCGGTGAGGGCGACCGTGGAAGCCTTCGGCGGCGTCGATATCTGCGTCAACAACGCCAGCGCCATTCAGCTCACCGGCACGCTTCAGACGGACATGAAGCGCTTCGACCTGATGCACCAGATCAACGCTCGCGGCACATTCCTGGTCTCGAAGACGTGCCTTCCGCATCTGTTGAAAGCTGCCAACCCGCACATCCTGAACCTCTCGCCGCCGCTCGACATGCAGGCGAAGTGGTTCCGCAACCACGTCGCCTACACCATGGCGAAGTTCGGCATGTCGATGGTGACGCTCGGCATGAGCGCGGAATTTGCCACGGACGGGGTGGCGGTCAACTCGCTTTGGCCACTGACGGCGATTGACACGGCGGCGGTGCGCAATCTCCTCGGCGGCGAGAAGACGGCGGCGATCAGCCGTTCGCCGGAGATCATGGCCGACGCAGCCTATGCGATCCTGAACCGGCCCTCCCGCCAATGCACGGGCCGCTTCTTCATCGACGAACTGGTGCTGCGCGAGGAGGGGGTAACGGATTTCTCCAGATACGCGGCGCCTGGAGCGAAGACGCTCGCTGCCGACTTCTTCGTGCCGGACGCGGTCTTTGAGAGCACGGACACCAGGGTCGCGCGGACGATCGGCTGACTGAGGCCCAGATAAAGGAAGACCCGGCCGGGAGGGGGGCCGGCCGGGCCTCCTTGCCGATCCCCTTATCCGTTTCCGGACTTGGGGATGGGGCAGGGAACTCAACTGATGTGGGGCGCGGGCGGCTGCTGTTCAAGGCGTGCCGCCCCTCGCCTTATTGTGCCGATGCCACGGGCGCCACCAGCGGCGTGATCCGGCGGATGGTGACGCGTCGGTTCTGCCGATTGGCCTCCTGGGTATCGACCTTCAGATATTCCTCCCCGTATCCCTGCGTGGTGAGGTTTTCCGCCGGAATGTCGAACATGGAGGTCAGCAGCGACGCCACCGAATCGGCGCGCTGGTCTGAAAGGACGAGGTTGGCCTGGTCCGATCCTACCGCGTCGGTATGGCCCTCGATGAGGAAGGTCTCGGCAGGATTGTTGTCGAGGATCTTCTTCAGGGCATCGGCAACCGCCTGCAGCTTGTCCGCCTGGTCCTCGCCGACCTTCGGGGAACCGAAGTCGAAGGTTATGGTGTCGAGGTCGATACGCGGCATGATATCACGGATGCGCGCCGACCGCTTCACCTCTCCGAGCGAATAGAGGCGCCTGACCGGCTCGACCGGCGGCTGCTCGAGGAAATCATAGTAGCGGTTCGGATCGCGCACGTCGTCGGCCTCGAGAACATAGTCGTCACGAGGCACGTCGACCACCAGCGGCGGCAGGTCTGCGCCGGCATCGCCCCAGCCCCGGTCGCGGTCCCGGTCGAGGTCGCGATCATCGACATAGACCAGGACGATTTCGCGGTGGTCGGGGAGGATGCGCGAGCGGCGGATCACGTCGCCATACTCGTTGCGAATGGTGATGACGCGCGAACCGTCCGGTCGTTCGATCACCTCGCGCGTACGGTTGCGCGGCAGATCCTCGTAATAGACGTCGCGGGCGCCATGGCCGAGCCGTGGCCGATCCGAGCCGCGCACGAACACCTGGTTGTTGAATTCCACGATTGTGCGGTTGTCGATCTCCTTGACCACCTTGACGTCGCGCGGCCGGTCGCGATCGAACCGTTCCGGCTTGTCGACGCGCTTGCCTTCGATCGTCGTGATCGATTCGATCCTCGACGGCCTCTTGAAATCGGCCTGCGCCGCCGCATCCGAATCCGGAAGGGGGCCGGCCTTGCCGCCGCGAGGCCCTTCCTTGCGCTGGCCATGGGGCCCTCTTGCGCTGTCGGGAAGGCCGGCATCGTCGGCATGCGCCTTGTCGTCGCCGGCATTCCTACGCTCGCGCTTGCGGCCTTCCCCTGGGCGCTGCCCGTTCAGGCTTCGCGGCAACACCACGTTTCCGCCGGCTTCCGTTCCTGAATCGCCTGTCGCGGCGCGGCCGTTGGCGTCGGGTGCTTCTTCTCCCGTGGCGTTCTTGGCCTTTTCGCCACTCCTGTCGCGATCCTTGCCGGACTGCTCCATCGCCGGCTTGCCGGCGTTGCCGTTGCCGGCGTTGTCGTTATTGTCATCCGGCCGCTTCGGTCGTTCACCGGGCTTTGGCGCGGTTTCCCCGGTCTGGGCGTTGTCGCCACCTGGCTGCTTCCCGGTTTGCCCACGCTCGGCGTTTCGCGCCTTGTCGCCGCGCCTGTTGTCGTGGTCGGCCTCCCCGGTCTGGCCGTTGTCGCCACCTAGCTGTTTCCCGGTTTGTCCGCCTTCGGCGTTTCGCGCCTTGTCGCCGCGCCTTTTGTCGTGGTCGGCCTCGCCGGTCTTTCTGTCGTCCGGCTTGATGGCGTCGGCGTTGTCGGGCTGCCGCCCGGCTTTCTCTTCCGTCTTCGGTTCGGCCAGGCCGGGTTTCGGCTGCAGCGTCGTGTCGCTGGCGGCATCGCCCTTGTCCTCGCCGCCACGCCTGGCGTTCCGTTCCTTCCTTTGTTCCTTCCTTTGATCCTTCCTGCTTTTCCCAAGCTCTTCGGCTCCCGCCTTCTCTGGCGTCGACGGGGTCAATGCGGGCTCTTTGGTCTCGTTGTCGCCGCGGTGCTTGCGCTTGGGCGGCGCAGCCTCGTCATTGGAGGGCGTCGCCTCGCGCACGTCGGGCTTTGCTCGACCGGCACTGTCGTCCGGGCGCATTTCTCCCAACATCTTGCGATGCTTCGGCTGCTCCGCCTCCTTTGGCTGTGGGGCGGCATCCCGCGATTGCGGGGCGGCTTCCCGTGGCTGCGGGGCGGCATCCGCACCGGCGTTATCCGCATGGCTCTTCTCGGCGCGGCGCTCGGCGCGCCGTTCCTTCTTCTTCTGCTTCTGGTCGGCATCGTCGGGATCGGCCTGGGCCAGGACGACCGGCGCTCCGGCCGCCGTCCGATCCGTCCCGGCCAGAGGACCAGCCGCGTTCGCTGACGACACTGCCATCAGCAGACCAAGCGCGGTGCCCGCGAAAGCGTACGAGTTGAGTTTCATCGAATCCACCTCCTGAATCTGAAAGTCCCTCGCGCCGCAAACACCTAACTGCGGCCATGGTTCCGTTTTTCATGCAAACCCGGCCATGTGCGGGCGCTCCCGGGACGCGCTGGTGGCGGAAATATGGCCACATCCGCCAGCCTGGCGTCTTGACCTGGCGGAGGGGAGGTCGCACATCCTTGCCATGGACCAGGCCATCGACGCTCCCTTCTGGAAAACGAAATCGCTCGAGGAAATGAGCCGGACGGAGTGGGAACAGCTCTGCGACGGGTGCGGCAAATGCTGCATGGCCAAGCTCGAGGACGCCGATAGCGGCGAAATCTACTGGACCAGCGTCTCCTGCCGCCTGTTCGACCCCGGCGCCTGCCGCTGCGTGGATTATGCCAACCGCCTGGAACGCGTGCCCGATTGCGTGGGGCTGACGCCGGAAAACGTCCGAAAACTCACCTGGCTGCCTTCGACATGCGCCTATCGGCTCATTGCCGAAGGCCGCGAGCTCTACTGGTGGCACCGGCTTGTTTCCGGCTCGGACCAGACCGTCCACGAGGCTGGCATTTCCATGCGCGGCCGGGTCTCCGCCTCCGAGGATGACATGCCCGACGCTGAAGCCTATTTCGACTTCATGCTCTCCGAGGAGCCGTAGTCGCCTGTCTTGCTGGCCGGTTTCCGGCCTCCGGCCCTTGCTGAACGGCTGCTGAACAGCGAGTTCCCTCCGTGTTCAGGGACGCGGGCGCACTCTCCTGCCATCGCTTCGGCGACAGATCAATCGTTCGGTCATGGAGAAAGATCATGTTGAATGGCATCAAGACACTGGCGGTTTGTGCGGCGCTTGGCATGGCGGGCCTGGCCGTCGCCCCGGCGCAGGCGGACGCCCTTTATATCGGCGGCCATCCTGGCGGCGTGAGCGTCGTCGTGCGTGACCATGACGGCTGGCATCGCCGCCCCGACTATCGTCCGTTCCGTTTCTGCACCGCGGAGCGGGCGCTCTATAAGGCGGGTCGCATGGGCGTGCGCTTTGCCCGCGTCAACTACGAGAACAGGTCGGTGATCGGGGTGAGGGGCCATGACCGCCGCGGCCGCATCCAACTCACCTTCGGACGCGCACCGAACTGCCCGCTCATCCGCTGATGCTGCAGGCGCGAAGCGCAATGCCCCGCGACCTTCTGGCCGCGGGGCTTTTTCTTTGGGTTCGAGCCGGAACCGCTATTGTTTGATCTCGAAGGTCGCCGTCACGGTGGCGCGGTAGGTGTTTTCGCCGGCCTGTACGGGGACGGCATCGGCCGGAGCGGCGGCGAAGCTGCGCGCCTTCATGGCCATCGGCTGCGGCATTGGCCGATAGGATTGTTCCGATATCTCGATGATCTTACCGGTCTCCACGCCGGCAGCCTCCGTCAGGGTCTTTGCGCGCGCTATCGCGTCCTGCATGGCGCGCTTGCGCGCTTCCGCCATCGGCTTCGACATGTCGTCATTGGTGAAGGCGATGCCGCCACCCTGATTGACCCCCAGCGATACCGACTTGTCGATGACGGCGCCGAGCCTGTCGAGATCGCGCACGCGCACCGTGAGGCTGTTAACGGCCCGATAGCCGATGATCTTCGGCTCCTGATCGGGCTTGTCGTTGGACTTTACCGTGGAGTAGCGCGGATCGATCGACAGGCCCGATGTCTGCAGGTCGCGCTCCGCGATGCCCGCCTTCTTCATCGCGTCGATCACGTCGGCCATCGCTTTGTTGTCCTGGTCGAGGGCCGCGCGCGCCGTGTCGGCCTCGCGCAGCACGGAGAGGGAAAGGATGGCCATGTCGGGGGCGACCGCCGTCTCACCTTCGCCCACGACCGTGATGTGCGGCGCCGGCTGCTGTTCGGCGGCTGCAGCCATCGTGGGCGCCGCCGCTGCCAGCGCCAGCGCGAACGGCAAACAGAATTGTCTCATCGTCATCTCCGGTTGTCCTGACCCTTCCCGACGGGCGATAGTAACGGATTGTGGGATGAATGGGGCGCGCGCCTTGTGCCCCGGCGGAAAAGCCACTAATTGAGCGGCCCGTGGGGCCCGTAGCTCAATGGTTAGAGCCGGCGGCTCATAACCGCTTGGTTGGGGGTTCGAGTCCCTCCGGGCCCACCAAAATATCTGGTTCCATTGATAAATGACTTCCGGCCCAAAACGTATTGGGCCCGGGAACACGCCAGCGCCCACGCTGCAATCCGGCGAGGCTCTCTGGCTGCACTCCGGATGCCGGCGGATTACATGGTGCCGATTGCTGGATCTCCACCGCCGTTAAAGGCTTCGGCAATAGGTCGAGGAGATGGCGCGAATGAAAAGGAACACTTGTGATCGCGCAAGCTGGCGGTCCGACTTCGTTGATCAATCAAACCCTTGCAGGGCCCATGACCGCAATTCGGCATGCAGGTGCCGCGCGAAGGCGACTTTGTCGCCGCAATAGGGCGCGCCTACCTATTCCAGGCCGTCAGCCGGCGCTCCACGCGACTCATGATGGCTGACAGCGCGTAAGCGAGCACGACCAGCACGAGAAGTACGGCGAAGACCCCATCGGCGTTGAACGTATTGGAATAGTAGCTGATCAGGCTTCCGAGGCCCTTGCCGCCCGCGATCAGTTCGGCCGTGACCACACCGAGCAGCGTGTAGACCAGCCCAAGGCGCAGACCGGCGAAGATGGCCGGGATCGCCGTCGGCACGACGATCTGCACAAACACCTTCCGGCCGCTCAGGCCCAGGCTGCGGGCCAGCAGCCGGTGGTCGGGGTCGACGGACTGCGCGCCCGCCAGCGTGTTGTAGAGAAGGATGAAATACATCAGCGATACGCCGGAAACGATCTTGGAAAGGGTCCCCAGTCCGAACCAGATGATGAAAAGCGGGACCAGCGCCACGCGCGGCAATGCGTTGAACGCATCGATATACGGCTCGAGCCAGGCCCGCAGCAGCGGAAAGGTCGTCAGGAGAAGCGCCGAAACCAGCGCCAGGACTCCTCCCGCCACGAATGCGATCAACGTTGCGGAGAGAGTGTCGAAAATGGCCGGGAATATCGAACCATCGGCAATTTTCTGCCCGAGAAGCGCGAGGAACGTGCTGGGCTGTCCGATGAAGGCGGCGGGAAGCAAACCCGTTTTCGCACATGTTTCCCAGATGCCGATGATCAGGACGAGAACGACCAGCCGTCCGATCGCGACGACCATTCGATGCCGGGTCCTCGACCGGCCGGCGCCGGGGGCCGGTGAGGCGGTGCCAGGTTCCATTGCCGGGGTAGACGCCACGCTCGGTTCCTATTCCTGACCTGGGCCGCCCGATACGACTGCGGCCTCCTCCAAATTATTCCAGAGCTGTGCGTAGATCTCGTGGTAGGCGCGTTCCTTCTGCAACGACCGGACAGATCGGGGTCGCGGCAGATCGATCGCGAGATCGGCAACGATGCGCCCGGGTCTGGCCGACATGACGATTACCCGATCGGCGAGCGCCACGGCCTCTCCGAGATCGTGCGTGACGAGCACCACGGTGCTGCGCTTCTTTTCCCACATGTCCAGGAGCTTGTCCTGCAGCATCAGCTTGGTCTGTGCGTCGAGCGCTCCGAACGGCTCATCGAGGAACAGGTAGTCCGCTTCGAGCGAGAAGGTGCGCGCGAGGGCGACGCGCTGCCTCATCCCCTGCGAGAGCTGCCGGGGATAGGCATTCTCGAAGCGTTCGAGGCCCACGTCCTTGAGCAGGGAACGCACGAGATCGCCACGCTGCGGGTCGCTGCGCCGCGTCGAAAGGGCGAAGTCGATGTTGGAGAAGGCCGTGCGCCACGGCAAGAGCGCGTCACGGGCAAACATGCGCGCCGTGTCGCGCCGGCCCTCGGCGGGAGGTCGCCCGCCGATTTCGACGCTGCCCTGCTGGTGCGCCAGGAGGCCGCTCATGATGTCGAGAATGGTCGTCTTGCCGCATCCGGAGGGACCGATGAGGGCCACGAACTGGCCTTCATCGATCGTCAGCGAGATGCCGTTCAGGATGACCAGGGGTTCGGCCGACGTGGCGTAGGCATGCCTTATCCCGTCGAGCACGATACCGCCATGCGCGTCAGCCATCTCGCTGTCCCCTACGGCTTCGGCGCACCGGAATAGATCACCTCTTCCGGCTTCACCGGCCGCGTGGTCAGCTTGTTGGCCTGCAGGTACTCGTTCCACGCGTCTATCGCCGCGGGATCGACGGTATATCCAAGATAGCCGGTATAGTTCTTGATCATCAGATCGACGGTTTTGTCGCGGCTGTCGGCCGGAATGATGGAGACGTTGACGTATTTCTTGACCAGTTCCGCGAGCTTGTCGTGGTTGGACGGGTCCTTCATCCATTCGATCGCTTGCTTATGCGCCTTGATGAAGGCGTCGACCGTCACGGGGTGCTCCTTGATGAACGTGTCCTTCGTCGAGAACCCCTCGAAGGCGTTGCCGAGCTTCTGCAGCACTTCCGGCCCCTGTCCCTTGCTCAGGTCGACGATCGGAAATCCCGTGCCGAGAGCTTCGACGATCTCCGGGAATGGCGTGAACGCGACCTGGACGTCCACGCGCTTCGCCTGCCACGCGGCGAGCGCTGTGGTCGCGGATCCGACGGCCACATAGGTTATGTCGTCCTGACTGAGGCCCGCATCTTTCAGCATGGCGTTCATCATCAGTTGGGTCGTCGCGCCGAGGGCGTTGACGCCGATGCTCAATCCCTTCATGTCCTTGACGACTGCGGGATACCCCTTGTCGAGATTGGGGAACTTGCTCTTGTCGGCGCCCACGAGCGTATAGAAGTTCCTGGTCTCGTTGCCGACGACGATCTTCAGACCGGTTCCCTTGACGACGTTCTCGATGATCTGGTCGGTGGGTGGCTCGACGAAATCGATGCTGCCGCCGAGCAGTGCCGCCACGCCCGCCGGCCCGGAATTGACGGTCACGGTCTCGGCGTCGAGTCCGTTCTTCTCGTAGAATCCCATGTCCTGGGCTACATGGACGGGCAGCGACGTGTAGGCGCCATTGTAGACCATTACCCGTATCTTTGCCGATGCCGCCTCGGCATCGGCGGAAAAACCGGCGATCGTCAGCGTCGCGGCCAAGGCGGATGCCCCAAACCTTGCGAAATTGAATGCGTTTCTCATGATGTTCCCTTTCTCTGTGGTATGCTCGCTGCGCCGTTGGATCCCGGCGTCTCGGTGTTGTTGTCGCCCCATCTAGCCGGCATCGGCGTCGCTTGGCGCGCGTGCGTTTCTTGTCGCGTTCTTGCGAAGATCGGCGGTCGCGGCGGCATCGACGGAATGTCCGTCGGGCGCCAGAACGACTCCGTAGTCGCGCCTCGCTCCCGCCAAGCTGACGAGCCCGTCCCTGACGTCGCGGAGGACGGCCTCGGCGGGACGTGACCAGGCGTCGCCGTAGCCGCCGCCGCCCGGCGACACGACCTTCACATGGCAGGGCCCGAAAGAGAGCACGCCGTAGGGCGGAGGCTGGACCGGCTCACGGTCGCGCTCCTTCAGTTCGACCTCGCCCTGCGCGCCGGGCTTGCCACCCCGAACGCCAAGACCGGTCGGACGCAGCACGCCTTCCGCCCGGAAAGAATGTTCGCCGGGGACCTCGATGTCGACTTCGTAGACCACCCCGGTCCCGCCTCGGAACCGTCCGGCGCCGCCGCCATCCTCGCGGAGTTCCTGCTTGCGGACGGTGACCGGATAGAGCTGCTCATAGGTCTCGGCGTTCGGGATGACGAGGCCGCCGAGGGTTATCATCGGGCCCATCTGGTTGAAACCGTCGCGTCTCTCGACGGCGCCGGCCCCGGACGCGCCGCCCCAATTGTACATGACCCAGGTGTCGCCGGACGGCCTGCTTCCCGCGCTCACCGGGAAACAGTTCTTGCCCCATCCGGCGATAGAGCGTTCGGGCGCCGCCTGTCCGAGCGCCCACCAGACCATGTGCATGATCTCATGCGCCGGGAAGACCGTACACATGGTCAGCGGTGCCGGCGGCTTCGCGTTGACGAGCGAGCCTTCCGGAGCGATGATTTTCAGGCAGCGGAACGTCCCCTCGTTGCGCGGTATGCCGACATCGAAGAAAGATGCCACCGCCGCGTAGACGGCCGAATGCGTATTGGCGAGGGACGAGTTCTTGAACCCCTTGATCTGCGGGTCGGTGCCAGTGAAATCGACGGTGATGCCGTCGCCTTCTTTGGTCAGGGTCACGCGCAGGAATATGTCGACTACGTCAAAGCAGTCGGTGTCGTAGTGCTCCTCGGCCCGATAGACGCCGTCGGGCAGTTCCGCGATCGCCGCGCGCAGCCGCCTCTCTCCGTGATCGAGGATGGCGGCGAAAAGCGCCAGCGTCGCCTCCTTGCCGTAGTCGGCGCCCAGTCTCGCGATCTCCTCGGCCCCAACGCGCGTCGCGCCCAGCATCGCGTGGAGGTCGCCGTCCAGCAGTTCGGGACAGCGCGTATTGAGGATCAGCAGTTTCCAGAGGTCATCCCTGACGGCGCCGGCCTCGACCAGCTTCAGCGGCGGCAGCCTTATGCCCTCGTGGAATATCTCGGTCGCCTTGGCGTTGTAGGTCCCCGCCGCGCCGCCGCCGATATCCGACTGGTGCGCCCGGTTGCAGGAAAACGCGACGAGCGCGCCATCGACGAAGACCGGCCGCGCGATGACCCAGTCGGGAAGATGATTGCCGCCGGCAACGTAAGGATCGTTGGACAGGAACACATCGCCTTCGCTCATCCGTCCGTCGAATGCGTCGAGAACCGCCCGGACGGCGAATCCCCCGCCGCCGGTGTGAATCGGAATACCGTCCGCCTGCGAGACGAGCATCCCGTCGGCGTCGGTGATGTAGCAGGAGAAGTCGTGGGACTGATTGAAGATCGGGCTGCGCGAAGTGCGCACCATGACCCAACCCATGTGGCGCGCGATATGGTCGAGGCGGTTCTGGATGAGCGCGACGTTGATCGCGTCGGGCGCCACGGGGTTCGCGGTCATCGTGCCCCCGCTCCAAGCTCGATAAGATAGTTGCCGCCTGCGTCGACGCGCAGCATGTCGCCATCCTCGATCATGATGGTCGTCGTCAGTTCATCGATGATGGCGGGGCCCCGGATCGTATTCCCCGGAGCAAGATCCGTCCCCCCGAACACGGCCGTGTCGCGCCAGCCGGCCTCTCTGTTCATCCAGACCGGTCTGGTTTCGCGAGGCGCCGCGGTTCCGGAACGCCCCGTGTCCTCGTGATAGGGCAGGGGCGAGATGAGACCGACGCCACGCAGCCGCAACTTGGTGATCTCGACGATGCCATCCGGCTGGGTGTGCCCGAAAAGCCGGTCGTGCGCCTTCTCGAAGGCCGCGCGGCAGAGCGCGCCGTTGAAGTCTATATCGGCGTCGACCGTGACATCCCATTGCTGCCCGATATAGCGCAGGTCGAGCATGCGGCTGAGCCTGATATCGTCGGCGCCGAAGCCTTCCCGTTCCAGCGTGCGGCGCGCTTCCCGCTCCATCTCGGCAAAGACGGCGTCCATGGCGCCGCGGTCGACGCTATCCAGGCGGCCGAGGAACACGCGCATGTAGTCATGCTGCAGATTGGCGTTCAGCATGCCCAGAGCGCAGAATGCGCCGGAAAGTCGCGGAACGTAGACCTGCCGGCAATTCAGCGCTTTCGCCACCGAAACGGCATGCAGCGGTCCGGCGCCTCCGCCGGCGACGAGCGTGAGGTGCTCGGGACGGTGGCCACGTTCGGTGCTCACACGCTCGACGGCATGGAGGAGCTTCTGCTCCATGAGCTGGATCATTCCCGCGGCGGCGGCATCGACGGGAATGTTCAACGGCTTCGCGACGCCTTTCTCCACGGCGCTCGTCGCCAGCGCGCCGTCGATGATCACCGACCCTCCGGCGTATTTGCCCGGTTTCAGTCGCCCGAGCACCACCTGCGCGTCGGTCACGGTGGGCTCTTCGCCGCCGCGGCCGTAGCATGCCGGTCCCGGGTAGGCCCCTGCGCCCTGGGGGCCGATATGGATAAGTCCGGACGCGTCGACATGCGCCAGCGTACCGCCGCCGGCCCCAACCGTGTGGACATCGACGGAGGGGATCGCACAGTGGTATCCGCCGATCCCGAGCATGTCGGTGAAGGACGCCGTACCGTTCTCCATCAGGATCACGTCGCAGCTCGTACCGCCGATCTCCATCGAGACCAGATTGCTGGAGCCGATCGCCGGCGAATAGTACCGCAGGGCGCCCACGCCGGCGGCCGGGCCCGACAGCAGGAGAGCGACGGACTTCTCGCCAAGCTCGCTCACGGAAACCGCGCCGCCATTGCTCTGAATCAGGACGAAAGGAGCCTCGAGGCCGCGCTCCACCAGCCCGCGGTTCATCGCGCGCAGGTAGCGCAGCGTGCGGGGCGCCACATAGGCGTTGAGGACCGCGGTTATGCCGCGCTCGTATTCGCCCATGATCGGGGCAATTGCGCTCGACAACGAAACCATCGCCGAGGGCAAGCTTGCCCGCAGCAATTCCTCGACGCGCCGCTCATGGTCGG
Source organism: Rhizobiaceae bacterium (assembly GCA_051959695.1). Classification (GTDB taxonomy): domain Bacteria; phylum Pseudomonadota; class Alphaproteobacteria; order Rhizobiales; family Rhizobiaceae; genus Mesorhizobium_L. The sequence continues at coordinate 522 of JBQCFA010000030.1, read as the reverse complement.
CATTGAGGAAACTGTTGAACAGGCAGACAGCGATGGATTCCACGCCTTCGGCCTCGAACAGTTCGATAGCCTGCAGGATATCCTCTTCGCAAAGAGGCTCGACCGCCTGTCCGTTGCGGTCGATGCGGCCACGGACCGGTCGCCGCAGATACCGGGGCACCAGGACCGGCGAATAGGGAGTGCGGTGGTCCCACGGATTGTCCCGGACGCCACGCCGGATTTCGATCGCGTCGCGAAACCCGGACGTCGCCAGCATGCCGACCTTCGCGCCCTTCCCTTCAAGAAGGGTGTTTGTCGCGATCGTCGAGCCGTGGACGAAAAGTGAGCATCGCCGCAGGAGTTCCGACTCGCTCAGCCCGCGACCTTGCGCGGCAAGTGCAATCGCGTTCATCGCGCCCTGGCTCGGATCCTCCACGACCGTCGGCACCTTGTGCACATCGAGCTTCCCCGACGAGGAGGATAATACGAGATCCGTGAAGGTACCTCCGATATCGACGCCGATGCGCCATGTTTCCGATGCAG
>JBQCFA010000029.1:0-7895 GCA_051959695.1 Rhizobiaceae bacterium | reverse complement strand
TTGTCGAGGCAAGGATCGTAGCAGCGTGATGGACCCACAAGAACTGAAGGGGGCGCTTGGCGCCGGACTGCTCTCCTTTCCGGTGACGCCCTTCGGCAGAGACGGCGCCTTCAACGGCAAGGCCTATGCCGAGCATGTCGGTTGGCTGGCCGGCTTCAAGGCGAGCGTGCTCTTCGCGGCGGGCGGCACCGGCGAGTTCTTCTCGCTCTCGCCGGAGGAAATCCCGGCCATCGTGCGCGCCGCGAAGGAGGCGGCCGCCGGCACGCCGATCGTTTCGGGCTGCGGCTACGGCACCCGCATGGCCGTCTCGCTGGCGCAGGCTGTCGAGAAGGCTGGCGGCGACGGCATCCTGCTGCTGCCACACTATCTTATCGGCGCCAACCAGGACGGGCTCCTAGCCCATATCAAGGCGGTCTGCGATTCGGTGGCAATCGGAGTGATGGTCTACAATCGCGACAATTCCATCGTGACGCCGGCGACGCTTGCGCGACTATGCGATTCCTGCCCCAACCTGGTGGGTTTCAAGGACGGCTCGGGCGACATCGGCCTCGTGCGCCAGATCACCGCGACGCTGGGCGACCGTCTCACCTATCTCGGCGGCATGCCGACGGCCGAGCTCTTCGCCGATGCCTACCTCGGCGCCGGCGTCACCACCTATTCCTCGGCGGTGTTCAACTTCGTGCCGAAGCTGGCGCAGGAATTCTATGCGGCGTTGCGCGCCGGCCAGCGCGAGCGCACCGATGCGATCTTGCGCTCGTTCTTCTATCCGTTCCTGGAAATCCGCAATCGCAGCAAGGGCTATGCGGTGTCGGCGATCAAGGCCGGCGTCCGGCTGGTCGGCTTCGACGCCGGGCCGGTACGTCCGCCACTCACCGACTTGACCGATGAGGAAATGGACATGATGGCCGAACTCATCGGACCTTACAGGTCATGAGGATTGAAGCGGTCCGCACCTATGTGCTCGACCACAAGCTCGACCGCGTCTTCGAGAGCGCGTCGATGCGGTTCGACCGCCGGCAGCACTGCCTCGTCGAAATCGTCTGCGAGGACGGCACCTCTGGCTGGGGCGAGTGCCTCGGGCCGGCGTTGCCCAACGCGGCGGTGGTCAAGACCTATGCGCCAACGCTCGTCGGCCGCGATCCGCTGGAGACGGAGAAGCTCTGGATCGAGCTTTACAATCTCCTGCGCGACCAGGGACAGCGCGGCCTGACGATGACGGCGCTGTCGGGCATCGACATCGCACTCTGGGACATCAAGGGCAAGCATTTCGGCGCGCCGGTTTCGACGCTGCTCGGCGGGCGCTTCCGCGAACATGTGCGCGCCTATGCCACCGGCGGCTTCCGTGGGGAAAGCGGCGACCGAGCGGCCGAGATGGCGGCAGAAACGAGCGCCTATGTCCGCGAGGGCTTCCACGCGGTCAAGATCAAGATCGGTTTCGGCGTCGAGGAGGATCTGCACGTCATCGAGGCGGTACGCGAAGCGGTCGGAGCGGAGACGCGGCTGATGATAGACGCCAATCACGGCTACGATTTGCTGGAGGCGATCGAACTCGGCCGCCGCGCCGCCCGCTACGCCATCGACTGGTTCGAAGAGCCGGTGCTGCCGGAACAGGTCGGCGCCTCTCGCGCGGTGCGCGCGGGGCAGCCCCTGCCGGTCGCCGGCGGCGAGACATGGCATGGCCGCTACGCCATGCGCGAGCCGCTGGAGACGCGCGCCGTCGACATCATCCAGCCGGATATATGCGGCTCCGGCGGGTTCAGCGAGATGCGCCGGATCGCCGACATGGCGGCGATGCATGGGGTGCGGCTGGTGCCGCATGTGTGGGGCACCGGCGTGGCGCTCGCCGCCGGCCTGCAGTTCATAGCGGCGCTGCCGCCCAACCCGCCGCGCCGCGACCCGGTCGAGCCGATCCTCGAATTCGACCGCACGCATAACCCTTTTCGTCAGGCCGTGCTGACGAAGCCGATCGAGCACCAGGCCGGCATCGTCGCCATTCCGAATGGACCCGGGCTCGGTATCGACATCAATCGCGGGGCGTTGGCATCATACGCCCTGAAAGAAGTGTGATGGCCGAAATCCCAGCCAATACGCGACCGCTCGACGGCGCCCCGCCAAGGCTGAAGGCTCCCGCCGGCGCCACCGATTGCCATATGCATTTCTTCCTCGATGGATTTTCCGCCCAGGCCGGCGGTCCGCCGATAGCGGAGTTGGCGACTGTCGAGGACTATGCCGTTGTGCAGGAAAGACTCGGGCTGGAGCGCGCCGTCATCGTCCAGCCGAATGCCTATCAGTTCGACAATGGCGCGGCGCTCGCGGCGCTCGACCGCATGGGCAAGGACAAGGCGCGGGCGGTGATCGCCGTCGCGCCGGGCGCCACAATGGCCGAGCTGGAAGGCCTCCACGCGCGCGGCGTGCGCGGCGCCCGCATCATGAACCTGCCCGGCGGCGCCGTCACCCTCGCCGGCATGAAGCCGGTCGAAAGACTGGCCCGTGCCGTCGGCTGGCATCTCATCGTCCAGTTCAACGGCTACGAGATCGAGCAACATCTCGATGCGCTGCGGGCCATCGAGACGGACTATGTCATCGACCATATCGGCAAGTTCATGCCGCCGGTCTCCGCCAACGACCCGCGGGTCGATGAAATCCTCCGTCTACTCGACCGCGGCAACGCCTGGTTGAAGATCTGCGGATGCTACGAGACGAGCCTGACGGGCGGACCGGCCTATGCCGACGTGGCGGAGATCGCGCGGCGCGTCATCGCTCATGCGCCCGAGCGCATCCTGTGGGGCTCGAACTGGCCGCATGTCGGCGTGCCGCGCAGCGCCTACCCCGATGATGCGAGACTGCTCGACATCCTCGCCGACTGCGCCCCGACGGACACGATGCGCCGAATACTGGTCGACAACCCGGCCCGGCTCTACGGCTTCGACGAAAGTTAGAAGCCCGGCGCGCCGCCGACCGACGCTCTGCTGATTGACGCTGCCGCCCCACACATTAAGAATGCCGCCCATTCATGAGGAAGGGCCGTCCCGGACGGACCCTGCCTCGGCCGTTGCCTGCGGGCGGCGGCGCAGAAACGGGTGAAAGGGGCGGCCGTGGGCGCCGTCCCTCAGGGAGGATCGACATGACGGAACATTCTTCGACCAGGACCGCCGCCGGTATCACGCGCCGCATGGTGGTCGCGGGCATCGGCGCCGGTGTCGTCGTCGGAACATCGCGCTTCTCGATCGGCCGGGCGGCGGGCGGGCCGCTCAAGGTAGGGGTGCTGCTGCCGCGCTCGGGCGTGCAGGCCGGCATCGGCCAGGACTGCCAGCGCGGCGTCGAGGTCGCCGGGCCCATCTTCAAGGAACTCGGCCTGCCCGAGCTCCAGATCATGAACGGCGACACCGAATCCAACGAGCAGACGGCGCGTGCGCAGGCCGAGAAGCTGATCGGCGAGGGCGCGCAGCTGCTGGTCGGCGCCTTCGATTCCGGACAGAGCGCGGCGATCGCGCAGGTCGCCGAACAGAAGGGCGTTCCCTTCGTCATCAATATCGCGGCGGCGCCGCAGATCACCGAGCAGGGCTACAAATACGTCTTCCGCAACTTCCCGACGGCGGTCACCATCCTCACCGACGCCTTCAAGCAGCAGAAGGAAATCTTCAAGCTGGTCGGCAAGGCGCCGAAATCGGTCGTCTTCCTGCACGTCAACGACACCTTCGGCACGGCGATGGCCGGCGGCATCGGCAAGGTCATGCCGAAGTTCGACATGCCCTACAAGGTGGCCGACACCATCGCCTACGACCGCGCCGCGCGCGACCTCTCCGTCGAGATCGCCAAGGCCAAGGCGACCGGCGCCGACGCGCTCCTGGTCGTCAGCCGTCTCAACGACGCCATCCTGCTCACCCGCGAGCTGGTCAAGCAGCGCTGGACCCCGGAAGCGATCCTGTCGATGGGGCCGGGCTGGTACGAGGACCAGTATTTCAAGACGCTCGGCAAGCTCTCGGACGGTCCGATCTCCTTCGTGCCGTGGTACGACCCGAAGAAGAAGCTCAGTCAGACGCTCAAAGCCGCCATGAAGAAGGCCTATCCGGACGTCAATCTGAACACCAATCACGTCTATACGTTCGAGGCGTTGCTGGTGGCCGCCGACGCCTACAAGCGCGCCGGCACCGGCGATTCCAAGGAGCTGACCGAGGCCGTGCGCAAGACCGACATCACCGACAACGTCTCGATCGGCGCCGGCATCAGCTTCGACGAGAAGGGCCAAAACGCGAAGGTCGGCGACGCTTCGATCCAGAACGTCGGCGGCGAACTCGTCGTGGTGGCTCCGGAGAACGCGGCCGTCGCCAAGACGGTCTGGCCGATGCCGCCCTACGAGAAACGCTGAACCAGCGTACCGCTCCGCTCCGGCTCGCAAGCGCCGGAGCGGCCAAGCCTCCGCCCGGAAACAAGCCTTGCCCCTCGAACTCTACCTCAATGTCGCCGTCAGCGGGTTGCTGACCGGCCTTATCTACGGGCTTTCCGCGCTCGGCCTGTCGGTCATCTTCGGGGTCATCCGTATCGTCAATTTCGCCCATGGCGAGATCATGGTCATGGGTATGTTCGCGACGCTGGTGCTGTTCCGGCATCTCGGCATCGACCCGCTCTATTGCGTGCCGATCGTGGCGGCGGCGCTGTTCGCCTTCGGCTATCTGCTGCAGGACCTTGTGGTGCGTCGCATCGTGCACCTGCCCGACTACATGCAGTTCCTGCTGATGGCGGCGATCGCGGTGATGATCGTCAGCCTCTGCCTGATGCTCTTCGGCCCGGACGCGCAGGGCGTGCAGGTACCCTACGCTTATGACTCCTTCGCGATCGGCCCGCTGCTGGTCGACAAGGTGCGGGTCTATGCGGGGCTTGCGGCGCTCGTCGTCTCCGGCCTGCTCTTCGCCTTCTTCCGCTATACCGATACCGGCAAGGCGATCCGCGCCTGCGGCGACAACCAGACAGGCGCGCTGGTCGTCGGGCTGAATGTGCGCCGCCTCTTCGCGCTCACCTTCGGGATCGGCACGGCCTGCCTCGGCGCAGCCGGCGCCATCCTCGTGCTCCTGATCGACGTTCATCCCTATCTCGGACCGTCCTACACGCTGCTCGCCTTCATCATCGTCATCATCGGCGGTCTGGGCAGCCTGCCCGGCGCCCTGCTCGGAGGCCTCTTGATCGGCTTCTCGGAGGCGATGGCCGGGCTGCTCTTCCAGCCTTCCATGAAGAGCGCCGTCTCCTTCGGCCTGCTCATCCTCGTCCTTCTGCTTCGTCCGCAGGGCCTGATGGGAAAGATCTCGCGGTGATCGCGCGGCTGACAGGCGGGCTGCCCGGCCGGGCGCTGGCGTTGCTGGCGATCTTCGCCGTCGCGATGGCAGCCGCGCCTTTCTTCGTCAGCGACTACGTGCTGAGCGTGTTGATCATCTCGCTCTATTTCGCCTTCGTCGGCCAGGCATGGAACCTGATGCTCGGCTTCGCAGGACAGTTGTCGCTCGGCCACGCGCTCTTCGTCGGCATCGGCGCCTATGCGAGCGCCGCCCTCTTCACCCATTTCGGCATCGGGCCGTGGGCCGGCGTGCTCGCGGCGATCGTGCTGTCGACGCTGATGGGATGCGTCATCGGCTATCTCGGCTTCCGCTTCTCGATCCGCGGCGTCTATTTCGCGCTTCTGACCATCGCATTCGCCGAATTCACCGGCATCATGGTCGACAACAGCGCCTGGCTCGGCGGTTCGGCCGGGCTGTTCCTTCCGGTGAAGAATGCCGGCAGCGCCGACTTTCTCAATCTGCGCGGGCCCCCGGTGCTGTTCTACTATCTTATCCTGATCCTGACGGGTGCTGCGCTCGTGCTGTGCCGATTCCTGCTGAACAGCAAGCTCGGGCTCTATTGGCTGGCCATCCGAGACGACCAGGAGGCGGCGGAGGCCGCCGGCGTGCCGCTCTTCCGCTACAAGATGATCGCGGTCGCGATCTCCTCGGCGCTCACGGGCATCGGCGGCGTCTGGTACGCCTTCTACTACAACAACCTCTTCCCCGAATCGACCTTCGCCACCGGCCGCTCGGTGGAACTGATCCTCGGCGCGGTCGTCGGCGGCGTCGGCACGCTGTTCGGCCCCATCCTCGGCGCCTTGATCCTGACCCCCCTCGGCGAGCTTTTGACGGAACTCACCTCCGGACTGCATGTCGACGGCATCAAGACCTTCTTCTGGGGACTGTGCGTCGTCGCCATCGTGCTCTTCCGGCCGGCCGGCGTATGGCCGTGGCTGGCGGCATTGCTCAAGCTCGACGGCCGCGCGGGAGACGGACGATGACGGCCGTCGCGTTCCGTTCCGCCTCGCTCCAGGTGGAGGGCCTGACGAAACGCTTCAGCGGGCTGACCGCCGTCGACAATGTCTCCTTCGACGTGCCGCCCGGCGCCATCCATGCGCTGATCGGCCCGAACGGCGCCGGCAAGACGACCACGTTCAACATGATCGCCGGCGCGCTCAAGCCGACCGCCGGCGACGTGCTGCTGGACGGCCGGTCGCTGGCCGGCATGCGTCCCGACCAGATCTGCCGCGCCGGTGTCGGCCGCACCTTCCAGGTCGTGCGTCCATTCGGACAGATGACCGTGACGGACAATGTCGCGGTCGGAGCGCTGTGCTGGACCGACGACCTGGCCGAGGCGCGTCACCATGCGCTCGACGTGCTCGAACTGCTCGGCCTCGGCGACAAGCGCGCCGCCCTGCCGGGCAGCATCACGCTGCCGGACCGCAAGCGCCTCGAGGTGGCGCGAGCGCTGGCGACGAAGCCGAAGCTGCTGCTGCTCGATGAGGTGATGGCGGGTTTGCGCCCGACCGAAACCGACCGCATGGTCGCCACCTTCCGCCGGCTCAATGAGGAGACCGGGGTCACCATCGTGCTCATCGAACACGTCATGCGCGCGGTGATGGCGCTTTCGCACCATGTCGTCGTGCTAAACTACGGCAAGGTCATCGCCGAAGGTACGCCCGCGGAAGTGACGCGCAATCCCGACGTGCTCGCCTGCTACCTCGGCGCGGAGGAGCTCTCGTGATGCTCGAGGTGACGGACCTCGATGTCTTCTACGGCGACGCCCAGGCGCTCGACGGGGTGTCGATCTCGATCGAGGAGGGTGCCATCGTCGCCATCGTCGGCGCCAACGGCGCTGGCAAGACATCCCTGATACGCACCATCGCCGGCATGCAGAAGCCGACACGCGGCGCTATCCGCTTCAAGGAGACGGAGATCGCCGGCTGGCCGACCTACAAGGTCTGCGATCTCGGCATCGGCCAGGTCGCCGAGGGAAGGCAGATTTTCCCGTCGATGACAGTGCTCGAAAATCTCGAGACCGGCGCGATGCTACCCCGCGCCCGCGCCGGCAGGATGCGTAATCTCGACCATGTCTACCAGATGTTCCCGCGCCTCGCGGAGCGGCGGACGCAAGCCGCCGGCACGCTTTCGGGCGGCGAGCAGCAGATGCTCGCCATCGGCCGCTGCCTCATGGGCGCACCGGAACTCATCATGTTCGACGAACCTTCGCTCGGGCTGGCGCCGGCGCTGGTGCACGAGATGCTGCAGTCGATCGCCGACCTAAACCGCGAGGGCATCACCTGCGTGTTGGTCGAGCAGAACGTCGCCGTGTCGCTGAAGCTTGCTCGCCATGCCTACGTGCTGGAGAACGGCCGCGTGACGCTGTCCGGCAGCGGCGAGGCGCTGCTCGCCGACGACCGCGTCAGGCAGGCTTATCTGGGGCTGTGACGCTACTCCGCCGGCGCTTCCAGCGGTAGTGACGGCTCCTCCTGCGGCCTGGCCTCCAGCGCCTTGCGTCCGCCGAAGAGACGGATCACGAAGACGAAGAAGACCGGCACGAAGGGCACGGCGATAATGGTCGCG
>JBQCFA010000028.1:0-6595 GCA_051959695.1 Rhizobiaceae bacterium | reverse complement strand
CAGTCCTCCGAACAAAGTCGGGATATCGAGCGGGCGGAAGCCGTAATGCGAGAGCCAGCGCACGTCGGCATCGAAGAAGGCGCGCAGGTCGGGCATGCCGTATTTAAGCATGGCGATGCGATCGATGCCCATGCCCCAGGCGAAGCCCTGATACTCGTCCGGGTCGAGCCCGCCATAGCGCAGGACGTTCGGATGCACCATGCCGCAGCCCAGGATCTCCATCCAGTCGTTGCCCTCGCCGAAGCGCACCTCGCCCGGCCTGGAGCGATCGCACTGGATGTCGACCTCCAGGCTCGGTTCGGTGAAGGGGAAGAAGCTCGGGCGGAAACGCATTCCCACCTGCGGCACTTCGAAGAAGGCCTTGCAGAACTCCTCCAGCACCCATTTCATGTTGGCCACCGTCGCGGTCCTGTCGACCACCAGCCCTTCAAGCTGGTGGAACATCGGCGAGTGCGTGGCGTCGGAATCCTGCCGGTAGGTCTTGCCGGGGATGACGATGCGGATCGGAGGCTTCTGCGCCTCCATCGTCCGGATCTGCACCGGCGAGGTGTGCGTGCGCAGGACCTTGCGCTCGCCTTTCTCATCGGGGTTGAAGAAAAACGTGTCGTGCATCTCGCGCGCCGGATGCCCTTCGGGGAAATTCAGCGCGGTGAAATTGTAGTAGTCTGTTTCGATGTCGGGCCCTTCCGCGATCGAGAAGCCGAGGTCGCCGAAGATGGCGGCGATCTCGTCGATCACTTGGCTGATCGGATGGATACGTCCGCGTTCGGCTGGCGACTGCCTGACCGGCAGGGTCACGTCGACCTTCTCGGCGGACAGGCGCGCGGAAATCGCCACGTCGCGCAATTCGGCGCGCCGGGCGGCCAGCGCCTCCGTCACCTCGTTCTTCAAGCCGTTGATCGCGGGACCTCTGACCTGCCGCTCCTCCGGAGTCATCGAGCCGAGCGTCTTCAGAAGCTCCGAGACCGACCCCTTCTTGCCGAGAGCGGCGACGCGGACCGCCTCCAGCGCCTGCTCATCGGAGGCGCGGCCGATCTCGTCGCGGATCGAACGGGAAAGCGTATCGAGGTCTGACATTCTATATTCGTCCATCGTGGAATTTCGTCAGGAGCGCCAGCGCAGCGTCCGGGCTTTGAGCGGGTTGGCGAAGGGCCGGCCTTCGGTCTCGGCCTCCTGCCATTCGGATTTGATGCGCGCCCACCAGCGCGCCTGCGTGTCGGCGTCGTTGATAAGCATCAGCTTCGGCGCGTGCACGAGTCCCTCGCGCTGTTGGACGACGACACGACGGTCCTGGCCGAGGAAAACGTTCATCAGGTACCGCACCAGGGGACCGAGTGGCCTGACCCAACCCATGGTGGCATAGAATATCTGGTAAACCTCGGTCTTCTCGTCGGTGATCGGCGTCATCGCGGTTAGCCCGACGACACTGTGGCGGTCGCCCTTAATGTGCTCGATGCGGTAGCCCGGCAGGCGATAAGCGATCTCGGTCGAGACGTCCTTGCCGAGCAGCTTGTAGACGAGGTTTTGCGGCGGCAGCTTGTGGCGCACCATGCGCCAGCCATAGTCGGACGGTTCGAAGGATTTTTCCTTTGGCCTGAGCTTCGTCGCGCCGCGCTTGAACCACCAGGAGGTGTGCACATAGGCGGCATGCGTCGGATCCATCAGGCCGAAGGCGGCATGGTCCACCGAGCAGTCGAATTCCTGGCTGATGAGCGCGGCCGGCGCCGTGTCGCCCGGGATATCGGGAAGGAAGGCCGTGTCCGGCATCGGCCCATCGGCCGGCTGCTCGTCTTTCGCGGCGAAATACACCCAGATCAGGCCGTAGCGCTCCTCGCAGGGGAAGGCGCCGCAGCGGATCTTCGACAGGTCGAGCTTCTGGCCTTCGCGCAGGCTCGGGATCTCGACGCAGGCGCCGTCGGGGCCGAAGCGCCAGCCGTGGTAGCAGCAGCGCACACTGTCACCTTCCACCGTGCCGTAGCGCAGCGGAATGCCGCGATGGGCGCAGACGTCCCGGAGCGCGAAGGCCCTGCCGTCCGTGCCGCGCACGATCAATACCGGCTCGCCGAGCATCGTACGCGCCAGCGACCTGCCGCGCTTCAGTTCGGCCGAAGGCGCGGCGATATACCAGCAGCCGCGCAGGGGCTCTGCCCTCAGCGCCAGCATGCCGACCCTTGTCTTGTCGCTGCTCTCAATCGTCACGTCGCGGACCACTTTGCGGTGAGGCCAAAGAAAAACCCGCGCCGGCCCAGCCAGCGCGGGTTTCCCAAATCAGAAAATGTCGTGCTTGGGAAGCGCTGCTGGCTAGGCGACAGCGCTTTCAAAAGCGTTCGGCGTCGTGTCCTTGAGATATTCAAGAGACGCCTTGGACTTCGCGACGAGCGCGGCGAAAGCCTGCGGCTCGTGGATCGCCATGTCGGAAAGGACCTTGCGGTCGATCTCGATGCCGGCCTTGTTCCGGCCGTCGATGAATCGTCCGTAGGTCAGGCCATGCTCACGCACCGCCGCATTGATGCGCTGGATCCACAAAGCGCGGAAATTGCGCTTGCGGTTCTTGCGGTCGCGATAGGCGTACTGCAACGACTTCTCGACCGCCTGCTTGGCGATGCGGATGGTGTTCTTGCGGCGGCCGTAGAAACCCTTGGCGGCCTTCAGGACCTTCTTGTGCTTGGCGTGGGCGGTTACGCCCCTTTTGACGCGTGCCATGTCATGATCTCCTGAAAAACGCTCGTTCGGCGGTCCTGGGGCTCAGAGCCCGCCACCGTTGGGAAGAAAATTCTTGACGACCTTGCGGGCATCCGGCTCGGCGAGAACCATGGTGCCGCGGGCGTCGCGAATGAACTTGTTCGAGCGCTTGATCATGCCGTGGCGCTTGCCTGCCGCCGCCGACAGAACCTTGCCGGTCCCGGTGATCTTGAACCGCTTCTTGGCGGCCGATTTGGTCTTCATCTTGGGCATTTTGCTTCCTTTTCGATGCGCCTCGCGAATCGAGGCTAGTTCGCTTCGGGTCGACCGAGCGCCAAAAGGCGCGGACCCGAAAAGCATTGCGAACCGCCACGGCATGCCCTGCCGGACGGCTCCAGAACGGCGGGCTTATAGCGAGCCACGCCATAAAGCGCAATGGGTCGGATGCCGCACGGCGTCGTGAACGGGACCCCATTGTCGGGCCGGTTCCGACCGGGGTAATAGTCGCCGCCGAAATTGCCTCATGATTTCCTCCCACACAATCGCGATGAGCACTGATTCCGAGGATCGAGCAGGCGCGGCGCGGTGGGCCTTGCCGACCTCGGTCGCCTTGCACTTTCTGGCCATCGTGCTCCTGATCTTCGGGCTGCCAATCTCACAGCTGCGGCCGGAAAAAGAGCAGGCGGTGTCCGTCGACCTCGTTCCGCCTCCCAAGCAGCCCGAGCCCCGTGCGCCGCCGCCGCCGCAACCGGCTGCCGCGCAGCCGCCCAAGCAGCCTCGGGCCCAGCCCCCCAAGCCTCCGAAGCAGCCGGAGACGACCGCCAAGAAACCGCCGGAACCGCCCGAAAGCGCACCCCAGCGAAAGCCGATCCCGGTGCTGGACCCCGTCCACCGGTTCGGTGAAAAGGACGCCGGCCCGAAAAAATCCGAAAAAGGCGAAAGCGCACAGAACGCGGCGTCCGCATCGTCGGCGCAGGGCCGTCCGGACAAGCAGGTCTCCGCATCGCCCAGGGCCTTGACGGCGCCCGGCCATGCGGGCGCTGCGTCGGTACCGCCTACGTCACCGACACCTTCGGCCCGCCCCGCCAATGCCGAAAGCGGCCAAGGCGACAAGGAACTCCACGAGGCGAAGACCCTATACTCAGGATCGGAAACGGGTGATCAGATCGCGACGACAGCGATGCGCACCGTGCCGCGCGACATTCGCGCCGGCTGGCTCTGCGTCACCGAGTTGCGCGACCAGCTCGAACACTCCGCCCAGCCCTATTTTCCGCAGATCCTGCCGTCCTACCGATTGAAGGAGGGTACACTCATGGACATCAGCCAGGCGGCCTTCCGCGTTGCTGGCCAATGGTACGATCTCAGCTTTCGTTGCCAGATCGATCCTGGAGCGACCAAGGTCGTCTACTTCGCGTTTCGCGTGGGCGACGCGATTCCAAAAGAGGAATGGGCGAACCGCGGCCTTCCGTCGGAGTAGGTTGGACCGCCGTCAGCGCGTCGTCGACCGCACCGGCTAAAAGGGACGCGCCCGACCAGCGTTACGGCAGCCGCAAGAGCACCGGCAGGACACCGTGAAGTTGCAGGTGTTCAACGAACTCGAAGACCGGCATGGAGGTGAAGAACACGAGACTGTCCAGAAAGGTCGTATAGAGTGTCCTTGGCGTGACGGTGAGGCTAGTCGCGTCCCGATAGAGCGACAGGCGGGGCAGCATGCGGGGCACCCGGGCGCAATATGCACTGAAGGCGGTGCCGAACTTTTCGCTCAAGAACGCCTCCTCGCGTCGTGCGACCAGATTGAATGCCATGATCGTGGCTACGCCGAACACGAGCGCGACGGTCGCGCTGCCGGTCTGGGCGCCGGCGCCCGCCGCACCGATCGCGGAAAAGACATAGAGCGGGTTGCGGACGATCGAATACGGGCCGTTCGCCACGATCTCCGCCGATTTCCGCCCGCCTATATAGAGAGTCGACCAAAGCCTGCCAATGATGGCGACGCCGATCAGGCTGACGCCGAAGGCTTCCACGAATTCGTGGAACTCGCTCTCCTCCGGATACGAGCTGATGAAAAGCAGCGCGCAGAACGCGGCCAAGAGCATGAAGAACAGCACGACGCGGCGCGCGTGCTGATACGCCGAAAGCGATTTGCTGGAAACGGTCGTCATCGAGGTGCCCTGCCGTCGATCGATGCGGGCAAAGGCGCCCGAAAAGCAGCTAATTTGAGGCGGCCCGCCGATTCCGCACCGGCGCGCTGCCTTGAAAAGCAAGGAATCAGCGCGGCGAAAGCACCATCATCATCTGCCGGCCTTCGAGTTTCGGTTCGGCCTCGACCTTGGCGATCGGCTCGACCTCTTCGCGAACGCGGTTGAGCAGTTGCATGCCGAGTTCCAGGTGCGCCATCTCGCGGCCGCGGAAGCGCAACGTCAGCTTGACCTTGTCGCCTTCGTCGAAGAAACGGCGAACGGCCTTCATCTTCACCTCATAGTCATGGGTGTCGATGTTCGGACGCATCTTGATCTCCTTGATCTCGATGGTCTTCTGGCGCTTTCGCGCCTCGGCGGCCTTCTTCTGGCTCTGGTATTTGAGCTTGCCGAGATCGGTGATCTTGGCAACCGGCGGCTCGGAATTCGGCGCTATCTCGACCAGGTCGAGACCGGCCTCTTCGGCCATGCGGATAGCGTCATCTATGGAAGTGGGGCCCAGATTGTTTCCATCGGCATCGATAAGCTGGACTCTCGGAACCCTGATGTCCCTGTTCGAACGTGGACCTTCCTTTACGGGTGCTGTCGATTTGAACGGTCGGCGAATGGTCGTGATCTCCTTCAGCTGTTTTCGCGCCAATGCGGGCCATACGGCATAGCGGGCTATGTCGTTACGGCACGAATTCTGTCAATAGCACAGCCGAAGGAAAGAATCACGCATGGTATGAATTGCCGGGAGAACGAAGATGGCCGAAAGCGAACCAGCGCGGATCGACGTCGGCGACGCCTCCATTGCCGTGCGTCATCGAGAGGGAAGAGCTCCGGGGCTCGTCTGGCTCGGCGGCTATCGGTCCGACATGACCGGCACCAAGGCGGAAACCCTTGACGCCTGGGCCGCGGCATCGGGCCATGAATTCACCCGGCACGACTATTCCGGCCATGGCGAGAGCGGCGGCCGCTTCGAGGACGGCACGATCTCACGCTGGCTCGCCGAAAGCCTCGCCGTCTTTCGCGCCTTCGCCCATGGACGGCAAATCCTCGTCGGCTCCTCTATGGGCGGATGGATCGCGCTCAGGATGATCCAGGAACTGCGCATGGCGGGTGAAGGCGACCGCGTAGCTGGGCTGGTGCTGATCGCGCCGGCGCCGGATTTCACGATGGAACTGGTCGAGCCGCAACTGACGGACGCGCTGCGCAAGGAGCTCGACGAGAAGGGCTATATCGAGGAGCGTTCGCAATATTCGCCCGAGCCGGACATCTATACGCGCGCGCTGCTCGACGACGGACGCAAGAACCGCGTCCTCGAGGGCATCATCGAGACGCACTGCCCGGTCCATGTCCTGCAGGGCATGGCCGACCCCGACGTCCCCTACAGCCATGCGTTGAAGCTGCTCGATCACCTGCCGGCCGACGACGTCACGTTGTCTCTGGTCAGGGACGGCGACCACCGCCTGTCGCGGCCGCAGGATCTCGACATGCTGGTGCGCACCGTCGAAGGCATGATGCATCAGGTCGGCTGAACATGCGCCTGTCCATCCCAGCCTCGGCCTTTGTCGCCGCGATCGTCGGTTTCGGCGGTACGCTGGCGCTGATCATCGCCGCCGCCAATGCACTCGGCGCGACGCAGGCGCAGACGGCAAGCTGGGTCACCGCCATCTGCCTGGCCATGGCCGTGGAGACCGGGTGGCTTTCATGGCGGACGCGCATGCCCGTGA
>JBQCFA010000027.1:0-3599 GCA_051959695.1 Rhizobiaceae bacterium | reverse complement strand
TACGGCCACAATGCCGTCGCCTTTTTTCTCACCTCCGGCTTCCTGGGCATGCTCTACTACTTCCTGCCCGTGCGGGCAGGGCGGCCGATCTTCTCCTACAGACTGTCGATCCTGAGCTTTTGGGGCATCACCTTCTTCTATATGTGGGTGGGCTCGCATCACCTACACTACACGGCGCTGCCGCACTGGGTGCAGAACCTCGGCATGACATTCTCCATCATGCTGCTGGTGCCTTCATGGGCTTCCGCAGGCAACGCGCTCCTGACGCTCAACGGCGCCTGGCACCGCGTGCGCGACGACGCGACGCTTCGCTTCATGATGGTCGCGGCCGTGTTCTACGGCCTCTCCACCTTCGAAGGCTCGTTCCTGGCAATCCGACCGGTGAATGCGCTGTCGCACTATACCGACTGGACCGTGGCCCACGTCCACGCCGGCGTGCTCGGCTGGGTCGCCCTCATCACGTTCGGGTCCATCTACACGCTCGTGCCCGCCCTCTGGAAGCGCGAACACATGTATTCGCCCGTGCTCGTCGAGGTCCATTTCTGGCTCGCGATCGCCGGCACCCTCGTTTACGTCTTCGCGATGTGGAACTCCGGCATCATCCAGGGCCTGATGTGGCGCACCTACACGGCCGACGGCACGCTGGCCTATTCCTTCGTCGACAGCCTGGTGGCAATGTATCCCTATTACATCGCGCGCACATTCGGCGGGCTTCTCTTCCTGCTGGGCACTCTCGTCGGCTGCTACAACATCTGGATGACGGTGCGCGCGGCCCCCGCTACGGCCGGAAGACGGCTCGACGTGCCCGAAGCCGCCGGCGCCGCGCCGAGCCCGGCGGAGTGACGCACGATGCCTGAGCTCTTCCATCGCAAGATCGAACGCACAGCGATCGGCTTCGTACTAGCGATCATCGCAGCCGCCAGCGTCGGCGGCATCGTGGAAATCGCGCCTCTCTTCACAATCCACCAGACGGTGGAGGACGCTCCCGACATGCGCCTCTATACGCCGCTGGAGCTCGCCGGACGCGACATCTATGTCCGTGAAGGATGCTATGCCTGCCACAGTCAAATGATCCGCACGCTGCGCGACGAGGTCGAGCGGTACGGCCCCTATTCGCTCGCCGTCGAGTCCAAGTACGACCATCCGATGCTGTGGGGCTCGAAGCGTACCGGCCCGGACTTGGCACGCATCGGCGACAAATATTCCGACCTCTGGCAAGTAGCACACCTGACCAACCCTCGTTCGGTGGTCCCGGAATCCAATATGCCGTCCTATGCCTTCCTTGCGCGCACGGCATTGCAGACGGACGATCTGAGACTGCGTCTCGCGGCGCAGCGCGACGTCGGTGTGCCCTACACGGACGATATGATAAAGAACGCCGCCCAGGATGCCTACGGACAGGCTGCCCCTGACAGCGATTATTCCTCTGGCGTAACCCAACGGTATGGCGACACGACGCAGGTTCGTGCCTTCGATGGAGTGGCGACCGAGCTGACGGAAATGGACGCGCTGGTCGCCTATCTGCAAATCCTCGGTAGGCTAACGGATGCAGCCTACAAGAATACGGCCGCGCCGCAACAGCCGCCGGAACCGGTCAAGTGAGGAATGCAAATGGAGATCGATCACGACACGCTGCTCGCGTTTTCGAAGAGCTGGGGCCTCCTTTACCTGATCGCCTTCGCCGTGGTGGTGGCCGTCTACGCTTTCTGGCCGTCGAACCGCGAACGGTTTCGCGACGCCAAGAAGCGAATTCTTGAAGGGGACGACCGGCCATGAGCGCGGAAGAGCTCGATCCGGTAAGCGGCCACCGCACCACGGGCCATGTGTGGAATGGTATCAAGGAACTCGACACCCCGGTTCCCCGCGGCGTGCTCATTTTCCTGATCGTCACGCACATCTTCGCGGTGACCTGGTGGTTCGTCATGCCAACCTGGCCGCTGGGGACGACTTACACGAAAGGGCTGCTCGACACCGACCAACGCAAGATCGTCGAGCAGAAGATCGTCGATGCCGAGGCGCAACGCGCGCCGTGGGTGAACAGGATCGAAAAGGCTTCGTTCGATGAGATACTCGCCGACCCCAAAATGATGGAGATCGTCAAGACGACCGGCCACCGGCTTTTCGGCGACAATTGCGCGGCCTGCCACGGGCGCGACGGCAAGGGACGCAGCAACTATCCGAACCTTACCGACCATGATTGGATCTGGGGCGGCGGACCTGAGACCATCATGCAGACGATCACGACAGGCGTGAATTCGAGCAACGCGAAAAGCCGGGTTTCGCAGATGCCCGCCTTTGGCCGAGATGGCATGCTGGATCCCGGCCAGGTGGATAATGTGGCCGCTTACGTCTATTCGCTTAGCCACCCTAACTACTCAATGCCAGAGCGCATCAAGCAGATCGAGGCCGGGCGACAGGTGTTCCTCACCACTTGCGCCGCCTGTCATGGGGAGAATGCGAAGGGCAACCAGGAGGTAGGTGCGCCAAACCTCACCGACAATTATTGGATATATGGCGGCGACATAGCGACGATCGTGACAACGGTACATGGCGGGCGCGAAGGCCACATGCCGACTTGGGACGAGCGGCTCACCCCAGCGCAGCTCAAGATACTCGCAACCTACGTCTATTCCCTCGGAGTGGAAAACCCATGAACCAGGAAGGGCCTTCCTTCCCGAAGAAGCCCGGGCGACTGCGTCTCGGATGGCTGCTGGCCGCCGCGGCCATTCTGACCTTCGCGGGCGCCAACGCGCACCTGATCTATGTCGCGTTCACGTCCCACCCCGGATGCGTACTGCACCTGAAGGAGGCGGGCGCGAAACCGGGCCAGTTCAGGGCAGCGGCGAGCGATTGCTGAGGAGGTTCAAAGATGAGCGAGGCTGACAAATCGCATTGGCTCCTGAGCGAGACGTCCGGGATTGAGGAAACTCGCAACAAGCGCTGGCAGCGCCACCTCCCCGTCGAAGCTGGGTTCGGTTGGCTCGGCGCCGGGTGGCGGGACCTGATGCGTCAGCCCGGGCCGAGCCTCGCGTACGGCTTCGGTATTTTCCTCCTTTCCGCTGCCTTCGTCTGGCTGCTTTTTTCCTTCGGGTTCGACTACATCCTCTTTCCGGCACTGTCGGGTTTCATGATCCTGGCGCCCGTGCTGGCGGTGGGGCTTTACGAGAAAAGCCGCGCCATCGAAGAAGGCAGGCCGGTTAGCTTCGGTCGGATGCTGCTCACCCGTCCCGGCTCGGGCGCACAGGCTTTTTTCGCCGGTCTGCTGCTCTGCCTGCTTGTGCTCTTGTGGATGCGGGCGGCGGTGCTCATCTATGCCCTGTTTTTCGGGGTAAGGCCGTTTCCGGGTATAAACCACATCGTCGGGCAACTGACCGGAGATCCGATGGGCTGGGCCATGATCGTGGTGGGAACGGCCATCGGCGGCATCTTTGCCGCGTTCGGACTGGCCGTCAGCGCCTTCTCGATACCCATGCTGCTCGACCGCCGGACGGACGCCCTCACCGCGATGGGCACCAGCATGGCGCTGGTGTGGAACAACCTTGTTCCGATGATCGCCTGGGGCGCGATCGTCCTCGTCCTCTTCGCGGTCAGCGTCGCAA
>JBQCFA010000026.1:0-14859 GCA_051959695.1 Rhizobiaceae bacterium | reverse complement strand
GCCTGGGGCATGGGCATCGATCGCATCGCCATGCTTAAATACGGCATGCCCGACCTGCGCGCCTTCTTCGATGCCGACGTGCGCTGGCTCTCGCATTACGGCTTCCGCCCGCTCGATATCCCGACTTTGTTCGGAGGACTGAGCGGCTAGGGGGCGATCTGGATATGCCGACTTTGCTGGTCTGGCATGGGTACCGTTTCCGGTTCTATTCCTTGGATCGGCCCGAGCCGCCGCACATCCACATAGCCAAGGAAGGGCATGACGCAAAGGTTGGCTGACAAGTTTGGAAGTCGCCTTCAACAAGGGATACAGTGATCGCGAACTGCGGCAACTCCTGAAAAAGGGTTGCCGCCCATCGCGACGATTGGATCGGAGCTTGGAATGACTACTTCGGAGTTTGAGACCGAGGCTGTACGGCCGGTCGAAGCGCATTGTGACCAGGATTTTCTGTTTGTGACGCTGGCGGACGGCCGTCAGATACGAGCGCCGCTCTGGTTTTTTCCCTTCCTGGCTGATGCGTCGGCAGATGATCGTGCTGCAACGGAACTGGAGTTCGCCGGCATATGGTGGCCCAGGCTTGATGATGGAGTGTCCGTCTAGGGCCTGCTGCTGGGCTGGAAGGCTCCGGGCGCCGTCCCGCCCTCGGTTGCGGCCGAATGACGGAAGCTGAGCGTCACAAGGGCTCCTGCCGCTGCGGCAAGGTGCGTTTCGAGGCCTCCGCCGAATCGCACCACGTCAGCTATTGCCACTGCGGCGACTGCCGCAGGGCGACCGGCTCGCCGGTGACCGCCTTCGTCGGCTTCAACGAGGATGAGGTCGAGTTTTCCGGCAAGGACGCCAAGACCTTCGATAACGGCCCGGTGACGCGCGGTTTCTGCGGCATCTGCGGCTCGCCGCTCTACTATGTCGACGCCCGCCTGCCCGGAAAGATCTATTTCATGCTCGGCGCCATGGAAAAGCCGGCCTACTTCAAGCCGACGCTGCATGCCTATGTGCGCGAGCAGCTTCCCTTCGTCCACATGCCCGACGGCCTGCCGCGCCACCTGAAATCCAGCGTGCCGCGCCCTGACAACGGAACAGCGAAATGAAATTCACCCTCTCCTGGCTCAAGGACCATCTGGAGACCGACGCCACGCTCGCCGAGATAACCGAGCGGTTGACCATGATCGGCCTGGAAGTCGAACACGTTGACGACAAGGCGGCTCTGAAGCCCTTCGTGATTGCGAGGGTGCTGACCGCGGTCCAGCATCCGGATGCCGACCGGCTGCGCGTGCTGACCGTCGATACGGGCTCGGGCGATCCCGTCCAGGTCGTCTGCGGCGCGCCCAACGCCCGCGCCGGGCTGGTCGGAGCCTTCGCGGCGCCGGGAACCTATGTGCCGGGCATCGACACCACGCTCTCCGTCGGTAAGATCAGGGGTGTGGAGAGCCGTGGCATGATGTGCTCCGAGCGCGAGTTGCAGCTTTCCGATGAGCATACCGGCATCATCGACCTGCCGGCGGATGCGCCGGTGGGTTCGAGCTTCGCCGCATACGCGCATCTCGACGATCCGGTCATCGAGATCAATCTGACGCCGAACAGGCCGGACTGCACCAGCATTCACGGCATCGCGCGCGACCTCGCCGCCGCCGGCCTCGGCCGCTTGAAGGGCGAGGCGATCGAGTCGGTGCCCGGCGATGGCGCCTGTCCAGTCAAGGTGACCATCGAGGCGCCCGACCTCTGTCCCGGCTTTGCGCTGCGACTGGTTCGCGGCGTCAAGAACGGCCCGGCGCCGAAATGGATGCAGCAGCGCCTGATCGCGATCGGGCTGCGCCCCATCAACGCATTGGTCGACATCACCAACTACGTCACCTTCGACCGCGGCCGACCCCTGCATGTCTTCGATGCGGCAAAGGTCAAGGGCGACCTCGTCGTTCGCCGCGCGCGGCCCGGCGAGAAGGTGCTGGCACTCGACGGCCGTGAATACGAACTGACGCCGCAGATGTGCGCCATCGCCGATGATAGCGGCGTCGAGTCCATCGCCGGCGTGATGGGCGGCGAGCATTCCGGTTGCGACGAGAATACGAAGGACGTGTTGATCGAATCCGCGCTCTGGGACCCGCTGGCGACGGCCCGCACCGGCCGCGATCTCGGCATCATCACCGACGCGCGCTATCGCTTCGAGCGCGGGGTCGACCCGGAATTCATGGTGCCGGGCATCGAGCTTGCCACCCGCATGGTGCTGGAGCTTTGCGGCGGCAGCCCGAGCGATACGGAGGTCGTCGGTTATGCCGGGCCGCGGACAAAGACGGTCGGTTTCCCCCTTGCCGAAGTGAAGCGCCTGACCGGCCTCGACGTGTCGGCGGAAGAGAGCCTGTCGATCCTTGACAGGCTCGGCTTCAAGGCACGTGGGGCGGGTGATGTCGTCGACATCGACGTTCCCTCCTGGCGCCCGGATGTCGATGGCAAGGCCGATCTCGTCGAGGAGGTCATGCGCATCCACGGCGTCAACGAGATCCCATTCACGCCTATGGTCAGCCACGACGCTGTCAACGGCCGCATTCTGACCACGCTCCAGATCCGCACGCGCGCCGCGCGGCGCGCGCTTGCCGTGCGCGGCATGATGGAAGCGGTAACCTGGTCGTTCATCCCGGCGAAGCATGCCGCGCTCTTCGGCGGCGGGAACCCGGCGTTGAAGCTCGCCAACCCGATCGCCGCCGACATGTCGGATATGCGCCCATCACTGCTGCCTGGACTCCTTGTGGCGGCGCAGCGCAACGCCGATCGCGGTTTCGCCGACGTCGCGCTGTTCGAGGTGTCGGGTAGCTACGAGGGCGACACGCCGGAGACCCAGCGGCGGGTCGCGGCGGGCGTGCGGCGCGGCACGGCGAAGCTGGAAGGCTCGGGCCGAAACTGGGCCGGCAACGCCGGTCCTGTCGGCGTCTTCGACGCGAAGGCAGATGCGCTTGCAGCGCTCGAAGCCGCCGGCGCGCCGGTCGACAAGCTGCAGGTCGAGGCGGGCGGCCCGGATTGGTATCATCCCGGCCGCTCCGGCACGATCAAGCTCGGCCCCAGGACCGTGCTCGGAACCTTCGGCGAGTTCCACCCGAAGACGTTGGAAACACTCGACGTGACCGGCCCGATCTGCGGCTTCGAAGTGTTCGTCGATGCCGTGCCGGAGCCGAAGCAGAAGGCAACCCGCACCAAGCCGAGACTCGACCTTTCCAACTTCCAGGCCGTGAAGCGCGACTTCGCCTTTGTCGTCGACAAGGAGGTCGAGGCCGGCTCCCTCGTTCGCGCCGCGACCGCCGCCGACCGTAAGCTTGTTACCGGCGTCTCGGTCTTCGACGTGTTCGAGGGCGCCTCGATCGGCGAGGGCAAGAAGTCGATCGCCATCGAGGTCGCCATCCAGCCGGTGGAGCGCACGCTGACCGACGAGGATTTCGAGGCGCTCGCCGGCCGCATCGTCGACAATGTCAGGAAGCAGACCGGCGGCGTTCTGCGCGGATAAGGTCATGGCCGACGTGCGCACGATAGGCCTTCCTTCCGGCGAACAGGTGCCTGCGCTTGGCCAGGGCACCTGGCACATGGGCGAGGATCGACGTCGACACGCGGAAGAGGTCGCCGCCCTTAAGCTCGGCCTCGACCTCGGCATGACCCTGATCGACACGGCGGAGATGTACGCTTCCGGCGGCGCCGAGGAGGTGACGTGTCAGGCGATCGCCGGTCGCCGCGACGAAGTCTTCCTCGTCAGCAAGGTATTGCCGTCCAATGCCTCGCGCAGCGGTGTCATGCGCGCCTGCGAGGCCAGTCTGCGCCGGCTCGGCACCGATCGCATCGATCTCTATTTGCTCCACTGGCGCGGCGGTACGCCGCTTAGCGAGACGGTCGGCGCGTTCGAGGCGCTGAAGCGCGGCGGAAAGATCCGCCATTGGGGCGTCAGCAATTTCGACACGGACGACATGGAGGAATTGGCCGGCATCGATGGAGGCGACGCCGTTCAGACCAACCAGGTCCTCTACAACTTGTCCAGCCGAGGCATCGAGTTCGATCTGATGCCCTGGTCGCAAGAGCGCGGCATTCCGCTCATGGCCTATTCGCCCGTTAGTCAAGGCGCCTTCAACGGCGAAGGAAGGCTTGCTGCGATCGCAGAACGGCATGGCGCGACCCCGTCACAGGTCGCGCTCGCCTTTGTATTGCGGCGCAGGGGTGTCATCGCCATTCCGAAGGCGGTCGAGCCGGACCATGTCCGGCAGAACAGGGCTGCACTCGATATCGAGTTGGACGAGGCCGATCTTGCCGAACTCGATCGCGCCTTCCCGCCGCCAAGGCGCAAGGTTCCCCTTGAGATGATATGAGGATGTCGCGCGCCGGAAGATTTTCGGGCGTCGCGTCGTTAGTCGCCGGTCGAGAGGGCGGGCATGCTGCGCAATACGAAGCAAGGCTATGGATGGGTGGCGGTCGTCCTGCACTGGACGATTGCGATCCTCATCGTCGGCCAATGGGTTCTGGGCAAGGTGATGAAGCACCTCGTCGACCAGCGGCTCTCCTTCGACCTCGTCCAGTGGCACAAATCCTTCGGCTTGCTGATCCTGTCGCTGGTTGTCTTTCGCCTGCTCTGGCGTCTCGTCAACCCTCGTCCCGAACTGCCGGCCGACATGGGCGGCCTGGAGCTTCAGGCCGCACGCTGGACGCACCGGGCGCTCTATGCGCTGATGGTACTGCTCCCGCTTTCCGGCTGGGCCATCGTCTCGACGACGATGCTGGAGATTCCGACTTTCGCATTCTACCTCTTCGTCGTCCCGGACTTGCCTCTGCGACGGTCGGACGCCGCCGAGACCTTGTGGACGTCGGTGCATGAGGCCCTCGGCTGGGTCTTGCTGGCCCTCGTTGCGCTGCATGTGGCGGCCGCGGCGCGCCATCATTTCCTGCTTCGCGACGACGTGCTGCGGCGAATGCTGCGGCCGGTCGTGCCGACGAAAACGCAATGACATGGATGTGATCTGCCGCGTCGGGAAGCGTTGGCCCGGCTCGCCGTTTGTCTCGCATGGGCGGCAAACAAGGTACGGAACCATGCGCATCAAAAACGCTTCGTTGGCCGGGCTGCTGCTCGCCGGTCTTACCATTTCCGCGCAGGCCGCCGCAGTCGACCTCAACGACGCGGCCGGTCGCTATGTCATATCCCCTTCCGGATCGAGCCTTGCCTTCGCTATCGACAGCATCGCCGGCAAGGGCTTCCGCGGAAAGTTCGCCAGCTACAAAGGCGATATCGTCATAGATGGCGGCAGTCTTGCCCGTTCCTCGGTTCGAATAACCATCCTGCCGGCAAGCGTGGAAACCGGGCAAGATCGCGTCGATGCGTTCCTGAAGTCTAATGCCGTCTTCGACGTGGCTAACGAGCACGCGATCAGCTTCCGCTCTTCGAGCATCCAGCGCACCGGCGATCGTTCGGCGACCATCGTCGGCATGCTGACGGCGCGCGGGCATTCGGGACCCGCGACATTCAAGGCCGAACTCGACGCCATGGGTCGGGGCTGGATCAGCTTCCATGTGACCGGCAATATTTTGCGGTCCCCATACGGCATGGATGTCGGCACGCCGATCTATTCCAACGTCGTCCAGTTCGACATGGAACTGAAGGGAAAGAGGCAATGAGACCGACGCCGGCGGACGCGCTCCCCGGTACAGCGTTTCATTACCTGTGAAGTAATGGGTATCCTGTGCGAAGCTGGCCATGATGGGTCGGCTCCATAGCAGGAACCCGTATGGATTTCGGTCGGCAACTACGCGAGTGGCGCTCGCATCGCAGCCTTTCCCAGCTCGATCTGGCGATGGAGGCGGGCATTTCGTCCCGCCATCTCTCCTTTCTGGAGACCGGTCGGTCACGGCCGACGGAGGGGATGATCATCCGCATCGCCGAGGCGCTGGGCCTTACCTTCAAGGCGCAGAACGAGCTCTTCGCCGCCGCCGGCTTCGCGCCGCGCTTCGCCTCGGCCGAAAAGGACGGCATCACCGGCCTGCCGAAGCCGGTCCGCGAGGCGCTTGCGCTGATCCTCGACCGCCACGCGCCCTGGCCGGCGATCGTGTTCGACTCCGATCATGAGATCCTCGCCGCGAATCCGGGATTCGCGGCGCTAGGTTCCGCGCTCGGCATCTCCGCCGGACCGGGCGCCAATATCCTCGGCCTTGTCGTCGAGCCGGGTCCGGTGCGTTCCGCGCTGGTCAACTACGAGGAGGTTGCCGCCCTTTTCCTTAGGCGTGCCCGCAACGAGGCGCGTCTGCACGGACCGAAAAGCCCCCAGGCCAGGCGCATCGCCCGTTATGAGGCCGATCCGGAAATCGGCCGGCTCCTTCGGCTGGAGGCGGCCGACCGCAATCCGCCGCCAGTCATCGCGGTGCGATTGCGTCTCGGCGATCTCGAGACGCGGTGGATCACCACGCTCACCTCCTTCGGCTCGGCCCAGGAAGTGCTGCTGGAAGGCATCTTCATCGAGCAGTATTTTCCCGCCGACGAGCGCACACGCGCCATCGCCGACAGCATCGGCAAGGGCGGAGGCTGAGCGCCATGAGTTTTCCTCCGGCCGCCTCTGCTCTATAGCAGCCTGCTTCGACATCGATGGCGAGAGGAGAGAGGCCATGTTCCGCTGGGGTATTCTTTCGACGGCCAAGATCGGCCGCGATCATGTCATTCCCGCCCTGCAGGACGCGGAGAACGGCGTCGTCACGGCCGTCGCCAGCCGCGACCGGAAGAAGGCCCGGGCTCTGGCCGACCGTTTCGGCGTACCGCACGCCTTCGGCTCCTATGAGGAGATGCTTGCTTCCGACGTCGTCGACGGCGTCTACATACCGCTGCCGACCTCCCAGCACGTCGAATGGGCGGTGAAGGCAGCCGACGCCGGCAAGCATGTGCTGGTCGAAAAGCCGCTGGCGCTGAAGGCGGAGGACATCGCTACGGTCATCGCCGCGCGCGACCGCAATCATGTGCTCGTTTCCGAGGCCTTCATGGTCACCTACCATCCGCAATGGCTGAAGGTGCGCGACCTGATCACGGAAGGCGCCATAGGCAGGCTGCGCCACGTACAGGGCGCCTTCTCATACTACAACGTCGACGCCGGCAACATGCGCAACAAGCCGGAACTCGGCGGCGGCGGCCTGCCCGACATCGGCGTCTATCCGACGGTGGCGACGCGCTTTTCCACCGGCAAGGAGCCGCTCCGGTTGCAGGCGACGGTGGAGCGCGACCCGAAATTCGGCACCGATATCTACGCCAGCATCAGGGCGCAGTTCGACGGCTTCGACCTGACCTTCTATTGCGCCACCCAGATGGCGGCACGGCAGGTGATGGTCTTCCATGGCGACAAGGGATTCATCGAGGTGCACGCGCCCTTCAATGCGGGCCTCTACGATCATCACCGCATCGAACTGCATAACCAGAACCATACGGAAGCGCGGGTATTCCGCTTTCCCGATACCCGCCAGTACCGGCTGGAGGCCGAAACTTTTGCCCGCGCGGCGCAGGGCGAGAAAGTCGCGGTCTTCACCCTGGAGGATTCGGTCAGGAACGTGATGATGATCGACGCGATCTATCGCGCCGCCGGCCACGACGGCTGGGAAAAAGTCTGATCAGGCTTGCCGGCCGCCGCCACTGGCGAAGGCCGACGCGGCGACGATGAGCCAGCCGAGGATCGTCGCCGATCCGCCGATCGGCGCGGCCATTGGGAACAGGCGGTGGCCGGCAAAGTCGTGCATCGCCAGATCGCCGCAGAAAAGCACGAGGCCGAAGAGCAGGATAGCGCCGCCGATCGCCAGAATACGATTCTGCCCGAGAAGCCCGATGGCGAGCAGCGCCGGCGCGTGCATGACCAGGAACGAGGCGGCGATGCCCGTGTCGTGTCCGCCGTCATGCGCGGCAACAGCCGACAACGCGACGCCGGCGGCGCCAGCAAGGCCGGCGGCTAAAACGAAAAATCTGCCAAGGGTCGAATTCATGCTCATTCGGTCTCCGGTCGCCCTATATGCGATCCGGCCGGAGAGTGGAATGTGGTCGTTTGACCGCGTTTCGCGTGAATTTCGCAGGGATATCCGGCTTGCACCGTTTTGTGGCGCTTCTTATATACGCCGCGACACCGGCTGCTGTGGGTGCAAGCGCATGGCGGACGGAATTTCTTGTGAACAGGGGCTGTCAACGGAACGCCTTTAACGGGTCCCACCGGCGGCCTGCTTAGCGGAGAGAAATAAAATGGCAAAAGTAATCGGTATCGACCTCGGAACGACCAATTCCTGCGTCGCCGTCATGGACGGCAAGGACGCCAAAGTCATCGAGAACGCGGAAGGCGCGCGCACGACGCCGTCGATCGTTGCCTTCACGGATTCCGACGAGCGTCTCGTCGGCCAGCCGGCCAAGCGCCAGGCGGTCACCAACCCCGAAGGCACCGTTTTCGCGGTGAAACGCCTGATCGGCCGCCGTTACGACGACCCGGTGACCGACAAGGACAAGAAGCTCGTCCCTTACAAGATCGTCAAGGCGGACAATGGCGACGCCTGGGTCGAGGCGGGTGCCAAGAAGTATTCGCCCTCGCAGATTTCGGCGTTCATCCTGCAGAAGATGAAGGAGACGGCGGAGAGCTATCTCGGTGAGAAGGTCGAGAAGGCCGTCATCACTGTTCCCGCCTACTTCAACGACGCCCAGCGCCAGGCGACCAAGGACGCCGGCAAGATCGCCGGGCTCGAGGTGCTGCGCATCATCAACGAGCCGACCGCGGCCGCGCTCGCCTACGGCCTCGACAAGAAGAAGGCCGGCACCATCGCCGTCTACGACCTTGGCGGCGGCACCTTCGACATCTCGGTCCTGGAGATCGGCGACGGCGTGTTCGAGGTGAAGTCGACCAATGGCGACACCTTCCTCGGCGGCGAGGATTTCGACATGCGCCTGGTCAACTATCTGGCCGACGAGTTCAAGAAGGAACAGGGCATCGACCTGAAGAACGACAAGCTGGCGCTTCAGCGGCTGAAGGAAGCCGCAGAGAAGGCCAAGATCGAGCTGTCGTCCTCGGCGCAGACCGAGATCAACCTGCCCTTCATCACGGCGGACCAGTCCGGTCCGAAGCACCTGACGATGAAGCTGACGCGCGCCAAGTTCGAGCAGCTTGTCGACGACCTCGTCCAGCGTACCATCGAGCCCTGCAAGGCGGCGCTCAAGGATGCCGGCGTCAAGGCCGGCGAGATCGACGAGGTGGTTCTGGTCGGCGGCATGACCCGCATGCCCAAGATCCAGGAGATCGTGAAGAACTTCTTCGGAAAGGAGCCGCACAAGGGCGTCAATCCGGATGAGGTCGTGGCGCTCGGCGCGGCGATCCAGGCCGGCGTGCTTCAGGGCGACGTCAAGGACGTTCTGCTCCTCGACGTGACGCCGCTGTCGCTCGGCATCGAGACGCTGGGCGGCGTGTTCACGCGCCTGATCGAGCGCAACACGACGATTCCGACCAAGAAGTCGCAGACCTTCTCCACCGCCGAGGACAACCAGGGCGCTGTGACCATCCGCGTCTTCCAGGGCGAGCGCGAGATGGCGGCCGACAACAAGCTGCTCGGCCAGTTCGGCCTGGTCGGCATCCCGCCGGCCCCGCGTGGCGTGCCGCAGATCGAAGTCACCTTCGACATCGACGCCAACGGCATCGTCAACGTCTCGGCAAAGGACAAGGGCACCGGCAAGGAGCACCAGATCCGCATCCAGGCGTCGGGCGGCCTTTCCGACGCCGACATCGAGAAGATGGTCAAGGACGCCGAGGCCAATGCCGAGGCCGACAAGAAGCGTCGCGGGCTGGTCGAAGCCAGGAACCAGGCGGAAGCGCTGGTCCATTCGTCCGAGAAGTCGCTCAAGGACTACGGTGACAAGGTTTCCGAGGATGACCGTAAGGCCATCGAAGACGCCATCGCCGGGCTGAAGGCGGCTGCCGAGGGCGAGGACGCCGACGACATCACGGCCAAGACGCAGACGCTTGCCGAAGTGTCGATGAAGCTCGGCCAGGCCATGTACGAGGCCCAGCAGGCCGAAGCGGCGAACAAGGACGCCGAGGCTGACGCCAAGGCTTCCGGCGAGGATGTGGTCGACGCCGACTTCGAGGAGATCGACGACGACGAGAACAAGAAGTCGGCCTGATCGCCCCGACAGTGACTTTGAACCAAGAGCCCGGCCTCGCGCCGGGCTCTTTTCGTTTGGGCGCTTGCCTCCCCATCCCCCCCCACCATTAAGCTTAACGACTCCTTTCCGGCACAAGCCGGATCGCAGGTGTTAGGACTCGGCCAAATCGAGAAAATTCGACCTGGGCGGCGTGGAGGCCGGTCACGATGCATTTCCGGGTACTGGGCTTCTGGCGGGTCGCCGCGGCCATGCTGGTGATGATGTACCACTTCCTGTTCTACGGGCCGGAAAGTGCCAACTGGATGGCCGGCCGGATGGTCGCGCTCATGCCGCTTCTCGACATGTTCATGATGATCTCCGGCTTTCTCATCATGTTCCGCTATATCGACCACCTTCTCATGGAGCCCGGCAGCTATCTGCGGTTCCTCTGGCGGCGGGTAGCCCGCTTCTATCCGCTCTACCTCGTGACGCTTCTCTATTTCGTCATGGTCGGCATCGCCGTGCATCTCGGCTTCATCGGCTCGACCGCCGATGGCCGCTACGATTTCGCCGCGCTGCCGGCCAACCTCCTCCTCATCCAGGGCTGGGGGTTCACCGACACGCTGACCTTCAACTATGTCGCCTGGACGCTTTCGGCGGAGTGGTTCTGCTATCTCACCTTGCCCGTCGTCGTGGTGACCTATCGGCGGTTCGGCGCGCCCGGGCTGGTGGTCCTGATCGGCGTGACGATCGCAGCTCTCGAGATCGCCGTCGCCGCCGGGATCATTCCCTTCCCGACCTGGATGGTGGCCGATACCTGGGGCGCATACAGGGCCTTTGCCGATTTCGCCATCGGCGCCCTGGTCGCCGTTGCCGTTCGGGATAGCCGCTGGCGCCTGCGCAGCCATTGGGTCGGCTGGGGCGCCTTTGCCGCGACCGTCATCGCGATGTGGAACGGCCTCGGCGGCTATCCCGCCTTCGCCCTGCTCGCCCTGTCGATCTTTCTCGCCGCGGTGGCGGAGCGGAACAATCAGGACGCCACGCTTTTCCTCAGGCCCTTCGACCCCGTCGCCAACGCCTCCTTCAGCATCTATCTGATCCATCCGGTCGTGGCTTCGCTTTTGCTCGGCATCCTTTGGCGCCGGTTCCTCGAACCGGCGGATGTCGTGAGCTTCTATTTCTACTGGCTCCTTCCCATGGGCGCTTCGGTGGCCCTGGCGGTCGCCTCGTCGAAATACTTCGAAGCCCCGCTCGGCAATCTCCTGAACGGATGGTACGGCAACGCTTTCCCGCTGGACCGCAAGATGTCGCGCGCCGTCTAGTGGTCCGATTTCGACATTTGCATCCCTTTGTGCAGCGCTCTCGGGCAAATGCCAGAATCAAAGGACCACTGGCATGTCAAGGATTCTAGTGGAGCTTTGAATTTGACATTCGAGAGCGACGCGTGACGCAATCCGGACCCGAATGTCAAATTCGCTCCACTAGGAAATTTCGACTAAGGAATTTTGCCCGGTCCACCGAAAAAAACTCTGCAAATGCCGCGAACTATGGCATTCCGGCGCTCGGCTTACTAAATCGGGGCAAAGCGGCGGCTTGAGGGTGGCCGACAGGCGCGAAAGCGGCGAGGAAGCGGGCAGTGCGCGATGCAGGTTGATTTCTACGAGACGCTTGGCGTCGTCAAAGGGTGCGACGACAAGGAATTGAAAGCGGCTTTCCGCAAGCTTGCCATGCAATTCCACCCCGACCGCAATCCCGGCGATGAGGCTTGCGAGCATAAATTCAAGGAAATCAACCAGGCCTACGAGGTACTGAAAGACCCGCAGAAACGCGCTGCCTATGACCGCTTCGGCCATGCCGCGTTCGAGAATGGCGGGATGGGCCACGGCGCCGCGAACGGTTTCGCCGCCGGCGGATTTGCCGACATCTTCGAGGACATTTTCGGCGAGATGATGGGCGGACGCCAGCGCCGTTCGTCAGGCGGCCGCGAGCGCGGGGCCGACCTGCGCTACAACATGGAGATTTCGCTCGAAGAGGCCTATGCCGGCAAGACCGCGCAGATCCGGGTCCCGACGTCGGCGCAGTGCTCGGAATGCGCCGGTTCGGGCGCCAAGCCGGGAACGCAGCCGACCACCTGTCCGCTTTGCGGCGGAGCGGGCCGCGTCCGGGCGCAGACCGGAGGCTTCTTTTCCGTCGAGCGCACCTGCCCCCAGTGTCAGGGCCGCGGCCAGACGATCAAGGATCCCTGCGCGAAATGCGCCGGCAATGGCCGCGTCATGGAGGAGCGCTCGCTCTCGGTCAACATCCCTGCCGGCATTGAGGACGGTACGCGTATCCGGCTTGCCGGCGAGGGCGAGGCCGGCCTGCGCAGCGGCCCTCCGGGCGACCTCTATATCTTCCTTTCGGTCAAGCCGCATGAATTCTTCCAGCGCGACGGCTCCGATCTTTACTGCCGTGTCCCGATCTCGATGACCACGGCGGCGCTCGGCGGCTCCTTCGAGGTCGCCACGCTCGACGGCACGCAGACCCGCGTGAAGGTTCCCGAAGGCACGGAGCACGACCGCCAGTTCCGCCTCAAGGGCAAGGGTATGCCCGTGCTGCGGCAGTCGCAGATGGGCGATCTCTATATCCAGGTGGCGGTCGAGACGCCGCAGAATCTCACCAAGCGCCAGCGCGAACTGCTCGAGGAATTCGAATCGATTTCCTCCAAGGAAAACAGTCCGCAGTCGAACGGCTTCTTCAGCCGCATGAAGGATTTTTTCGAATCCTTCAGCGAATAGAAAAACCGGGCGTCGTCCTGATTTCGACATATATTACAGCAATTGCGGCGTGGGGCTGCTGAGTCGCGAAGGGATGCGCACATGACGGTGGGACGCGGCCTGCGCCAGATTGCTGGCAGGTTCGACGACGAGCTGCGGTTCTTCAAGGGCTGGCTCGACAAGCCGAAAGCGGTCGGCGCCATCATGCCGACTAGCACGATAACGGCGCGCCGCATGGCTTCGGTGGTCGATCCCTCTTCCAAGCTTCCCGTCCTCGAACTCGGACCCGGAACGGGCGTGATCACCCGCGCGATACTGGAGCGCGGCATCGCCCCGCAAGACCTTTACACCGTGGAATATTCAGAGGACTTCGTCGATTTCCTCCGCCTGGAATTTCCGGATGTTCACGTCATCCAGGGCGACGCCTTCGACCTGGACAGGACGCTTGGCGAATTCAGCGGACTCAAATTCGACGCCGTCGTGTCCGGCGTTCCGCTGCTAAACTTCCCTGTGGCGCGGCGCATCGCCTATATCGAGGGCATTCTGGATCGGCTGCCCGAAGGCCGGCCGATCGTACAGCTTACCTACGGCCCCCTGTCGCCCGTGCCGCCCAGGCGCGGCAGCTACACCATTTCGCATCTCGACTTCGTTCTTCGCAACGTTCCGCCGACCCAGCTTTGGGTCTATCGGCGCGGTGCCGGCCCAATGGAGTCAAGGTCGCGCCGGCCAAAATTTCCCGTGCTTACCCGTGGCAAGCCCCGCCGCAGGGATTGATTCACTTTCGATATCGCCTATACCGGCCACGGTGAGGCGGTCGGACGGTTGCGATGGTGCCGAAAATCCTGGTGTTCGCCGGATCGATCCGGGCGAATGCCTTTTCCGGCCGCACGGCGGACGCGGCGATGTAGGAACTGGCGCGACAGGGCGCCGAGGTGACCCGCATCTCGCTCGTCGATTACCCGCTGCCGATCATGGACCAGGAGTTGGAGCGCGAGAAGGGCGTGCCGGAGAATGCCGCGCTGCTGGCGCGACTGATCGCAGCCCATGACGGCGTCCTGATAGCCAGCCCCGAATACAATGCGTCCATTCCGCCGCTTCTGAAGAACACGCTAGACTGGATCAGCCGCATCCGCCGCGACAACGGCCGTGCGTTCAACCCGCTTTCCGGAAAGGTCTTCGGCCTCTGCTCCTCTTCCGACGGCGGCTTCGGCGGCGCGCGCGGCCTCTATCATCTGCGCGCCGTGCTGATGGCCTGTCACGCCGAGATCGTCACGCCGCAATGCTCGGTGCCGCGCGCCAGCGAGGCCTTCGACGACGAAGGGGACTTCCAGGATGAGC
This sequence comes from Rhizobiaceae bacterium, assembly GCA_051959695.1. Classification (GTDB taxonomy): domain Bacteria; phylum Pseudomonadota; class Alphaproteobacteria; order Rhizobiales; family Rhizobiaceae; genus Mesorhizobium_L. Next base: position 669 of record JBQCFA010000026.1, on the reverse strand, counting down.
GGTTGCGGCTCTCGATGGAAACCGTGTGCCGGACGTTGGCCGAGCGCGCCCTGATGCTGTCAACCAGGATGGAACCATGAACGCTCCCGGACCTCTCGTTAAGGAACATCTGATCGTCGGCCTGGACGTTCCGACGATAGCCGAGGCGGGGAAGGTGGTGCGCGAACTGGACGGCGCCGCCGGCTTCTACAAGATCGGCTACCAGCTCGCCTTCGCCGGCGGCCTCGACTTCGCGCGCGAACTGGCGGCCGGCGGCACGCGCGTCTTTCTGGACATGAAATTGCTGGATATCGACAACACGGTCGCCAAGGGCGTCGAGGCGCTCGCGAAAATGGGAATGGCGATGCTCACCGTCCACGCCTATCCGCGCGTCATGCGCGCCGCCGCCAAGGCCGCCAAAGGGTCCGGCCTGACCATCCTTGCCGTCAGCGTGCTGACCTCGATGGACGAGCGCGACATGGTGGATGCCGGCTACGAATATGACCCGCATACGCTGGTGCTGCGCCGCGCCGAACAGGCGCTTGACGCCGGGGTCGGGGGCCTGGTCTGCTCGGCGGCGGAGGCAAAGGCGGTGCGTGCCATCGTCGGTAGCGACATGGCCATCGTGACGCCCGGCATCCGGCCAGCCGGCAGTGACCATGGCGACCAGAAGCGCGTGACGACCCCGGC
>JBQCFA010000025.1:0-6617 GCA_051959695.1 Rhizobiaceae bacterium | reverse complement strand
CGGCCGTCCGTTCCTCTGCCATGTCGCCATCGGCCGCCACTGGATGCTGCACTACCTCAACGCCGGCATGGCGGAGAGCGCCGCCAAGCGCGCAGAGGAAGCCGCGCTAATGGCCGCCTTCGACATCGATTTCGGGCGGCGGCATGCCGATGCGCTTGCGGACCTCGCCGCGCTCGCCGGGCTCGACTATTTCGCCGTCGACTGCGCCGAGACGAAGGAAGGCAGGCTCCTCGTCTTCGAGACGGATACAGCCATGATCGTGCACGACATGGACCCGCCCGGCCTCTATCCGTACAAAAGCGCTCAAATGAAGAAGATATTCAGGGCGTTCCGGGAGATGCTTCACTCCCGCGCCCTCGCCGGGCTCGGCCGTGACAGTTCGGCTTCTGCCCCGGCATCGCCGATGGCAAACGACCAAATGGCGGTTTCGCCCGAAGCCGCATGACGGCTGGGGGTTGAAGGCGGCGACGACAAATGCCAAATCTGGAGGCTTGTTCCCTTCCAGTCTCCTCGGTCCCTATGGTCACCTATCTCGAAGCCGCCACGGCTCCCTTGAAGAACACCGGCCAGATCCGCCTTTACGACGCGGCGGCATTCGAAGGCATGCGCAAGGCGTGCGACCTGACCGCGCGCTGCCTCGACGAGCTTGCGGCGATCGTTGAACCGGGCGTGCCGACGGAACAGATCGATCGTTTCGTCTTCGAGTACGGCATGGACCACGGCGCGCTGCCCGCCACGCTCAACTATCGCGGCTACACCAAGTCCGTGTGCACCTCGATCAACCACGTCGTCTGCCACGGCATTCCCGACGCCAAGCCGCTGCGCGACGGCGACATCGTCAACATCGACGTGACATTCATTCTCGACGGCTGGCATGGCGATTCCAGCCGCATGTATCCGGTCGGCCAGATCAAGCGCGCCGCCGAACGCCTCCTGGAAGTGACGCACGAATGCCTGATGCTCGGCGTTGCCGCCGTGCGGCCCGGCGCCCGCACCGGCGCGATCGGCGCCGCCATACAGGCCTATGCCGAAGCCGAGCGCTGCTCCGTCGTGCGCGATTTCTGCGGCCACGGTGTCGGCCGTCTCTTCCACGACGCGCCCAACATCCTGCATTACGGCAGCCCGAACGAGGGCGTCGAGATGCGCGAAGGCATGATCTTCACCATCGAGCCGATGATCAATCTCGGCCGGCCGCATGTGAAGGTCCTGTCCGACGGCTGGACGGCGGTCACCCGCGACCGGTCGCTTTCGGCGCAGTACGAACACACGGTGGGTGTGACTAAAGACGGATGTGAAATCTTCACACTGTCGCCCGCGGGCCTCGACCGTCCGGGCCTCAAGAACTAAGCTTGCCCGCGTGGGGCCGGCTTCCACCGGCCGGGATGCGGGCAAAAGGCATGAACTCCGACGAGGACGAACGAGGCTTTTTCGGCGAGGCCCGGCTACCGCCGGCGCCGAGAACCGAACGCGAAAAGCCGCACTATCACGGTCACCGCGAAAGGCTGCGCGCGCGCTTCCTCGAAGGGGGGCCGGATGCGCTCGCCGACTACGAGATGCTGGAGCTGATCCTGTTCCGCGCCTTCCGGCAGGGGGACACCAAGCCGCTCGCCAAGGCGCTCATCGCGCGATTCGGGTCTCTTGCCGAGGTATTGGGCGCGCCGCTTCATCTCTTGCGCGAAGTGAAGGGGATCGGGGAAGCGGCCGCGCTGGAATTGAAGATAATCGCCGCCGCCGCCCGGCGAATGGCCAAGAGCGACATCAAGGGCCGGCAGGTGCTGACCTCATGGAACCAGGTCATCGACTATTGCCGCACCTCCATGGCTTTCGAAACCATCGAGCAGTTCCGCATCCTCTTCCTCGACAAGAAGAACGCCCTTATCGCCGACGAAGTGCAGCAGACCGGCACGGTGGACCACACGCCGGTCTATCCGCGCGAGGTGGTGCGCCGTGCGCTCGAGCTTTCCGCGACGGCGATCATCCTCGTCCACAACCACCCCTCCGGCGATCCGACGCCTTCACGCGCCGATATCGACATGACCCGGACGGTTATCGACACGGCCAGGCCCTTGGGGATTGCCGTCCACGACCACATCATCGTCGGCAAGAACGGTCACGCCAGCCTGAAGGGGCTGAAGCTGATCTGAAACGAAATTGGCCGACCCCTGGGGCCGGCCAATTTCAACCCTATTGGGGTATCGGCTATTCCTCGGCCTTCTTGGCGGCGGGCTTCTTCTTCGGCGCGGTCTTCTTCTTGGCCTCGCCGGCGTCGTCGGCGGCCTCGGACTTGGCTTCCTTCTTCTTCGAAGCAGCCTTCTTCGCGGGCTTGGCGGCAGCCTCTTCCTCGTCGTCAGCCAGAAGCTCTTCCTTGGAGACGCTCTTGTCGGTGACATCGATCTGCGTCAGCATGTGATCGACGACCTTCTCCTCGAAGAGCGGCGCCCGGAGATTCGCCAGTGCGCCGGGGTTGTCGCGGTAGAACTCGAAGACCTCGCGCTGCTGGTTCGCCGGTACGCCGCGCACATATTCGACCAGCGCGCGCTGCATCTCGTCGTCCGTCACCTGGACCTCGGCCTTCTCGCCAATCTCGGCCAGCACCAGGCCAAGCCGGACACGGCGCTCGGCGAGGCCGCGATATTCCTCGCGCGCCTGTTCCTCGGTCGTGTCCTCGTCGGCAAAGGTCTTGCCCGTCTGCTCGAGTTCGTTGGCGACCTGCCGCCAGATGTTCTCGAATTCGGCGTCGACGAGCTTGGAGGGCGCTTCGAACTTGTACGTCTCGTCCAGCCGGTCGAGCAGCTCACGCTTCACCTTCTGGCGGGTAAGGGCCCCGAACTGGCTCTCGATCTGGCCCTTGACGATCTCGCGCAGGCGATCAAGCGATTCCAGACCGAGATTCTTGGCCAACTCGTCGTTGAGCTCCAGCTCGTTCGGCTTGGCGACTTCCTTCACCTTGACGGCGAATTCCGCCTTCTTGCCCGCGAGATGCGCCGCGCCGTAGTCCTCGGGAAAGCTTACCTTGACCGTCTTTTCGTCGCCGTCCTTCACGCCCGTGAGCTGGTCCTCGAAGCCCGGAATAAACTGGTTCGACCCGAGCACGAGCGGCTGGTCCTCGGCCGAACCGCCTTCGAAGGGCTCGCCGTCGATCGTGCCGACGAAGTCCATCGTGACGCGATCGCCCTTTTCGGCCTTGCCGGCTTTCGCCTCGTAGGTGCGCGCGGATTCGGCGACCCGCTTCATCTGCTCCTCGATCTCGGATTCCGGCACGTCGTAGACCGGCCGCGTCACCTTGATGCCGGAATAATCCTTGATCTCGATCGCCGGGATCACCTCGTATGCAAGCGAGAACTCGAAATCTGCGCCGCCGGCGAGAACCTTCTCGGCTTCCTTCTCGTCCTCCGTCATGGTGATCTCGGGCTGCATGGCGGCCTTCTCGCCGCGATCCGCCAGGATCGAACGGGTGGAATCGTTCAGTACCTCGTTGACCACCTCGGCCATGAACGACTTGCCGTACATCTTGCGCAGGTGCTGGACGGGCACCTTGCCGGGCCGGAAGCCGTTCAGCTTCACCTTATCCTTGGCGTCGGAGAGCCTCGCCATCAGCTTGCTTTCCATGTCGCCGGCGGGCACGACCACCTTTATCTCACGCTTGAGGCCCGTATTGACTGTCTCGGTTACCTGCATCATCCGACATTCTGTTCACATCGCCGGCTGCGACCATCCTGTCGCCTCGCCTGCCGAAAAATCCTGCCTGGAACGGCCTTGGTGCGGGTGGAGGGACTCGAACCCCCAAGCTTTTGGCACTTGGACCTAAACCAAGCGTGTCTACCAATTCCACCACACCCGCCAAAGGGGCCGGGGGCCCCGAAAGCGCGAGCCTCTATATCATTCGCGACATGGTGTTCAAACGTATTTTGCCGGGAAAACCGGTTTTTTCGGGGCGGCGGGAGGCCTTTGCGCCCTGCTTCAAGCCTAGTGTGGCGCTCCCGGTCGACAAATGTCATTCGAGGACCCCGACGATGGATCCGCATGCCCTTAATGTTGCAATGCACAAAATGCATTGCTGCCATGCAGCAAAAGCGCTTCCAAATTGGATCGGCCGCGCCTACTTTCGTGTGGTCTGAGAGATCGAAGAAAATCGAAATAAGACGAAAAGCAAGAAACGAGCAGTACGATGAACCTGATCCGCAACTATCGCAACTGGCGCCGCTACCGTGAAACGGTGAGCGAATTGAGCCGCCTGTCGAACCGTGAACTGAACGATCTGGGCATTGCCCGTGGCGACATCCCGTTCGTCGCCCGCAAGTCCATCTGAGTTTGCATGAATCTCGCCAGGGCCACCTCCTCCCGGCCCTGACGGATAAGGCCGGCGTTCACCTCCTCCCGATCGCCGGTCACTCTAAGCGACACCCGCCGGACCTCCTCCCCCGGCGGGTGTTGTCTTTTCTGGCGCCCTCGACGACGATTGCATTCGCTCCCGGCCCGGCCTATGTCTCCCGCGCATGATCAAGCCCGTTCACGTCATCGGCGGTGGCCTCGCCGGCTGTGAAGCCGCCTGGCAGATCGCCGGGGCCGGGGTGCCGGTCGTCCTGCACGAGATGCGGCCCGTCCGCGGCACCGATGCGCACAAGACGGATGGCCTTGCCGAGCTGGTCTGCTCCAATTCCTTCCGCTCCGACGACGCGGAAACCAACGCGGTCGGCCTTCTGCATGCCGAGATGCGGCTTGCCGGCTCGCTGGTCATGGCTTCCGGCGATGCGCACCAGGTCCCGGCCGGAAGCGCGCTCGCCGTCGACCGCGACGGTTTCTCCGATTTCGTCACCCAAAAGCTCGGTGCTCATCCGCTGATCCAGATCCGGCGCGAGGAAATCACAGGCCTGCCGCCCGCGGACTGGGACCATGCGATCATCGCCACCGGACCGCTGACGGCGCCCGCATTGGCCAACGCCATCGCGCGGGAAACCGGCGCCGACGCGCTCGCCTTCTTCGACGCCATCGCGCCGATCGTTCACTTCGACACGATCGACATGGACGTCTGCTGGTTCCAGTCCCGCTACGACAAGGTCGGTCCCGGGGGGACCGGCAAGGACTATGTCAATTGCCCGATCGACCGGACACAGTACGAAGCGTTCGTCGCCGCGCTGCTCGAAGGGCAGAAGACCGAGTTCAAGGAATGGGAAGGCACGCCGTATTTCGACGGTTGCCTGCCGATCGAGGTGATGGCCGAACGCGGGCCGGAAACGCTCCGCCATGGGCCGATGAAGCCGATGGGCCTGACCAACGCCCACAATCCGACGGTGAAGGCCTACGCCGTCGTCCAGCTTCGCCAGGACAACGCGCTCGGCACGCTCTACAACATGGTCGGCTTCCAGACCAAGCTGAAGCACGGCGAGCAGGTGCGCATCTTCCGCACGATACCAGGGCTGGAGAATGCGGAATTCGCGCGTCTCGGCGGATTGCATCGCAACACCTACATCAATTCCCCTGCCCTACTGGACGGCACGCTGCAACTTAAGTCGCGGCCGGGCCTGCGCTTCGCCGGCCAGATCACCGGTTGTGAGGGCTATGTCGAATCCGCCGCTGTCGGGCTGATGGCCGGACGCTTCGCCGCCGCCGCCCAGCTCGGCCAACCACTTTCGACGCCTCCGGTCACCACGGCCTTCGGCGCGTTGCTCGACCACATCACCGGCGGCCATATCCTTTCCGAGGACGAGCCCGGCAAACGTTCCTTCCAGCCGATGAACATCAATTTCGGCCTGTTCCCGCCGATGGAAGCCCCTCGCATCGAAGGCAAGCGGCTGCGAGGCAAAGAAAAGACCGTGGCGAAGAAACGTGCTTTTACGGCCCGCGCGCTTGCCGATTGCCAGGCCTGGCTCGGACTGCCGCAAGCGGCGCCTGCCGAGGCTGCCGAATAGCTATTCCCAATCGGCCTTGCGCAAGAGCAGCGTGCCCGTCAGCGAGCGTGGCTCGAATTTCGGGTTGCGATCGCCATAGATCTGTTCAGGCAGGAAGGTGATGGTGCGTCTGCCGTCCGAAAGCTTGAGCGGCCGGAACGTGTCGTCATGCGAATCGACCAGAGCCCGGAAAGCGGCCTCGTTGAATCTGAAGACGGCCGTTTCCGCGCCGACCGTTGCCACCACGTCGCCATCCAGCAATGCGAAGCTCATGAGCTTGCCGCCGGGCAGAGCGACCTTGGCCTCGTTGGAAGGCCTGCCGGATATGCGCAGGTTCGTAACGACGATGTCGAAGCCGTCGATCGGGACAGCCACCGTCCGGCTGAACATCTTGGAGAAATAGCGGCCATTCGGCCCGTAAGGCGAATTGCGGTCGAGGCCGTAAGCATCGGCGATTTCGTTATAGAGTGCGTTCGCCTCCTTCGGCTTACCTGCCGCGTCCTCCGTCGCCACGCTTGCCGGCGCGACGCGGGCCACCGCGTGATGGCTCTGGAGAAAGCCGAGAGATGAAAGCGCCTGCCTGTTGCGGGCCTCGTCGATCGGCTTGGCGGAGACAATGCGTTCGAACCGTGCTTCCTGGCTGCGGATCGACGTGCCTACCGATCCCTGAGGACCAAAGCTCGCTAGCAGAAGCGCCACGGTCGGAAGCGCGGCCAGGAAGCGGATGTC
>JBQCFA010000024.1:0-7333 GCA_051959695.1 Rhizobiaceae bacterium | reverse complement strand
TTGCGTCTCGCCGGGCGCGTCGTCGGCAGCGACCCCGACGCTTACGGTTCCGTCCGCGTCATGGGCACGGCCTTCGCCACCGGCCATGCGGCCGGGATATCCGCCGCGCTCGCCGCCGGTGACAAGCGCACCGATATCGGCCGCCTGCGTGGACTTTTGCTGGAACAGGGGGCCATCCTCTGACCCGGCGATAGCGGCTGGATCAGGCCGCGCTTGACGTAAACCGGCTTTTCATGTCGTTACGCCTGCGAAGGGAATTCCACGCGCCGCGACGAAACGACGATGACCGCAACCGCCGATACGACGCCGGAGGACGCCGCCATGCTGCTCGCCCGCCTGGGCGAGCGGTCGATCGTCCTCGTCGGCCTGATGGGCGCCGGCAAGACAGCGATCGGCCGCAAACTCGCGCAGATGCTGGGTCTGCCCTTCGTCGACAGCGACCATGAGATCGAGGCCGTCTCGCGCATGACGATCGCGGAACTCTTCGAGCAATATGGCGAAGCGGAATTCAGGGCGCTCGAGCAACGCGTGATCGAACGGCTGCTGAAGAGCGGTCCGCGTATATTCTCCACCGGCGGCGGCGCCTTCATGAACGAACAGACCAGGCGCGGCATCGCCGAACATGGCGTTTCCGTGTGGCTGAAGGCGGATCTCGACCTCCTGATGCAGCGCGTCGCCAAGAAGCCTAACCGGCCGCTCCTGCGCAATCCCGACCCGCGTGCGGTAATGATGCGGCTGATGGAAGAGCGCTATCCGGTCTATGCCGCCGCCGACATCGCCATCCAGACCCGAGACGAGCGCCGCGAGGTGATCGCCGCCGAAGTCCTCAACGCGTTGAAGGCAAAGCTGTGCGCGTCCGAATTCGTCCTTCAGCGGAGTGCCGAATGACGGAGACAAGTCAGGTCGTGGTCGGTCTCGGCGCGCGCGCCTACGACATCCTTATCGGCCCCGGGCTGGCCGGTCGCGCCGGGGCGGAGATCGCAGCGAGGCTGCCCGGCATCCGTGCCGCGATCGTCACCGACGGGAACGTCGCCGCGCGTCATCTCGATACAGTCCGGTCGGGTCTTGTCGCGGCCGGCATCGACGCCACCGCGATCGTTCTGCCGGCCGGCGAGAAGACAAAAAGCTTCGATCATTTGCAGCAGGTGGTCGACTTCGTCCTCGCCGCACGGCTGGAACGCGGCGACGCGGTGATCGCGCTCGGCGGCGGCGTTATCGGCGACCTCGCCGGCTTCGCTTCCGGCATCGTGCGGCGCGGCATGTGCTTCGTCCAGGTCCCAACATCGCTCCTGGCGCAGGTCGACTCTTCCGTAGGCGGCAAGACCGGCATCAACACCGGCCGCGGCAAGAACCTCGTCGGTGTCTTTCACCAGCCGAGGCTCGTGCTCGCCGACACCGAAACGCTCGACACGCTGCCGGAACGCGAATTCCGCGCCGGCTATGCCGAAGTGGCGAAATACGGGCTCATCGACCGACCCGACTTCTTTTCCTGGCTTGAGAAGAACTGGAACGAAGTCTTCTCCGGCGGCCGCGCCCGCGCCGAGGCGATCGCCGAATCCTGCCGCGCCAAGGCTGAGATGGTCGCTCGCGACGAGTTTGAGACCGGTGACAGGGCGCTTCTCAATCTCGGCCATACCTTCGGCCACGCGCTGGAGGCTGCGACCGGCTATGACGGGACCCGCCTCGTCCATGGCGAAGGCGTGGCGATCGGCATGGCGCTGGCACACCGCTTCTCGGCCCGCCTCAACCAGGCAAGCCCGGACGATGCGGCGCGCGTGGAAGCGCATCTGAAGGCGGTCGGCCTGCCGACCCGCATCGCCGACATTCCGGGAACCCTGCCTGACGCGGCCGGCCTTTTCGAATATATGAAGCAGGACAAGAAGGTCAGCCGCGGCGCACTGACCTTCATCCTGACGCATGGCGTCGGCCGCGCCTTCATCGCTCGCGACGTGCCGGCGTCGGAAGTCATGGCCTTTCTGGAGGACAATCATCCGGGATGAGCACCGTCTTCTGGATCATATGCGGAGCGATCGTACTCTGTATCGTCGTTTCGGGGTTTTTCGCCGGCTCGGAGACGGCCCTCACGGCTGCCTCGCGCGCGCGGATGCATTCGCTGGAGCACGGCGGCTCGCCGAAGGCACGCATGGTCAATGCGCTGATCGACCATCGGGACCGTCTCATCGGCGCGCTGCTGATCGGCAACAACCTAGCCAATATTCTCGCCTCTTCGCTGGCGACCTCGATCTTCCTCGACATTTTCGGCGCGCGCGGCGTCGCCTATTCGACGGCCGCCATGACCGTGCTTCTGGTGATCTTCGCGGAAGTGCTGCCGAAATCCTGGGCAATCTCGACGCCCGACCGTTTCTCGCTCGCAGTGGCGCCGCTCGTCCGTGCCTTCGTCTTCGTCGTCGGCCCGCTCGCGGCGCTTGTGAACGCCATCGTCCGTTTCGTGCTCAGGCTTTTCCGCGTCGGCCTGCAGGAGCATCATTCGCTGCTGTCGGCGCATGAAGAACTGCGCGGCACCGCGGCGGTGCTGCATCGCGAGGGCAGCTTCGTCAAGCTGGAGCGCGACAGGCTTGGCGGCCTGCTCGACCTTACAGAACTAGAGGTCTCGGACGTCATGGTCCACCGTACCGGCATGCTGTCGGTCAACGCCGACCAGCCCGCCGACGTGATCGTCCGCGATGTCCTGCAGAGCCCCTATACCCGCGTGCCGCTATGGCGCGGATCGACTGAGAACATTGTCGGCGTCGTCCACGCCAAGGACATACTTCGCGCTCTGAACGAGGCAGGTAACGATCCGGCCAAGATTGACATCTTGAAGGTCGCGACGAAACCCTGGTTCGTGCCCGACACGACGTCGCTCGCCGACCAGCTCAACGCGTTCCTCCGCCGCAAGTCCCATTTCGCCGTCGTTGTCGACGAATATGGCGAGGTGGAAGGCATGGTAACGCTGGAGGACATTATCGAGGAGATCGTGGGCGAGATCGCGGACGAGCACGACATCGAGATGCAGGGTGTGCGACAGGAGGCAGACGGCTCCGTTGTGGTTGAGGGCTCGGTGCCGATCCGCGATCTGAACCGGGCGCTCGACTGGCATCTGCCCGACGATGAGGCAACGACCATCGCCGGCCTCGTGATCCACGAGACGCAGACCATCCCCGATGAAAAGCAGGCCTTCACCTTCCACGGCATGCGCTTTATCGTCATGAAGCGCGATAAGAACCGCATCACCCGCCTGAGGATCAAGCCGCTGGCCGAACCTGCCGCGGCCGCACCGCCTCCCGAGCGGAAATCCTAGGACGCCACCCTCCGTCTGGGTTGGCGCAGGTGCCGGACGTCGCGGAACTCTATGAATTTCGTCGCCACGTCCCATAGATGGTCGCCATAGAGGAACGGCTCGAACGACGACGCGCCTTCGATCGGCAGGGGCGCGATCTCCGCGTCCGCCGCCGGTTCGTAGAAGAACGGCATGGAAAACCGCTCGCGTTCGGGCGAGATGACGCGATGCAGCGTGGCCCTGACGCGACCGCCGGTCCAGCGCTCCAGGAGCTTGCCGAAATTCACGGCGAGCGTGCCTTCGACCGGCGGCACGTCGATCCACTCGCCCGAATGGGCCTGCGCCTGCAGCCCCTCGACGCCGTCCTGCGCGAGCAGCGTCACGAAACCGGAATCGACATGCGCGCCGCCGATCACGGCACGGCGCCGGCCCTCATGCAGCACGAAATGTTCTTCGGGGCGCTCCGCCTCGATCTCTGGCAGGTAGGGATAGCGCGTCAGCCGGAGCGTCGAGACGCCATTGTCGAAGGCTGCGTCGAACACGGTTTCATCAAGGCCGAGTCCCCGCGCCAGCGAGCGCATAACGGCGCCGCCGGTTTCCTCCATGGCGCGATAGTAAGCGGCTGCCATGCCTCGCCAGCCTGGAACCGCTTCCTCCGGCGGCAGCGGCGTCTCCTCCGCAAGCGGATCGTCAGCGCGGATTCGGCCGGGACCATGCGCCAGGTCCGGCCCCATGTCGATGCCCTCCTTCTGCGACAGCGTCCCCTTCTGCAGCGGATACCAGCCGCGATAGACGTTCGGCCGGGAGTGATCGAAGTTCCAGCGCCACAGCTTCCGCTTCTCCTCGTCCGGCAGCGCGAAAATGGCGAGCAGCCTGCGCCGGTTCGCCGGTGTCAGCATTTCCGCGCCTTGGAAGCCGGCGATGGTCATGAAGCCGCTGCCGGATGCGGCTTCCATCACCGCGCGGTCGGTCGCTTGGCGAGCAGCCGTAGGCGGGCCGAAGAGTGGAGCGGTGTCGATGCGCGGTATCATGGCCGGGGTCCTGATTTTCCCGGACATTGCATCTTTCACCGCCCTCCGTGAAGAGTACAGGCGGGCCTAGCCTGCGGGCCACGGGCCACAAAAATGGCGTTGACGTTGACGCCGCGGCCGCCCGGATGGTTTGTCTCGTGGAAATGACATGAAGCGGCGCGAGCCGCCGGGGAGGCTACAGCATGCATCAGAAGGACGCCGCTGCGATTTCCAACGATTTCACCGGGCCGGAACTTTGCCGGCTCGAAGCGCATCAGGTCGTCGCGCTCCTGAAGAAGGGCGAGATCTCGCCGACGGAGCTTCTCGACGCCGCCTTCCAGCGCATCGCCGAGGTCGAGCCGGCCGTCAACGCCATGCCGACGCTCTGCGAGGAGCGCGCCCGCGCCGCCGCCAGGGACGTGGCGGCCAACCGCGTCTTGAATGGCGGCGAGCCGGGCTGGCTGGGCGGCCTGCCGATCGGCATCAAGGACCTTCTCCCGGTGAAGGGCGTGCGTACGACATGGGGCACGCTGGGCTACAAGGATTTCGTGCCCGACGCGAGCGATCCCCTGGTCGAGAGGCTGGAGGCGCGTGGCGCGATCGTCGTCGGCAAGACCAACACGCCGGAGATGGGTGCCGGCGCCAACACCTTCAACGCCGTCTTCGGCATGACGCGCAATCCGTGGGACATCCGCAAGAACGCCGGCGGTTCCTCTGGCGGCGCGGCGGCGGCGCTCGCCACCGGCGAAACCTGGCTCAGCCATGGCTCAGACCTGGCCGGCTCGCTGCGCACACCGGCCGCCTATTGCGGCGTCGTCGGCTTGCGCCCGACGCCCGGCCGCGCCGGCGGCGCCAGTCCGACAAACGCCTTCTCCATGGAAAGCGTGCAGGGGCCGATGGCGCGGACGGTCATGGACACCGCCCTTTTCCTAGACGCCATGGCCGGCTTCGACCCGCGCCACCTGCTGTCGCTGGAGCCGCCGCGCGAGCCCTTCCAGGAGGCTGTAAGGCGGGCGAGGCCCCAGGTGCGCATCGCCTACGCGCCGGACCTGGCCGGCCTCGCCCCGGTCGAGCGGGAGATCGACGAGGTCATGCGCTCGGCGCTGGAGAAGGCTGAAAGGAACGGCGCGGCGACCGAGGAGGCCTGTCCCGACCTTTCCGGCCTCTACGAGACCTATGTGACGCTGCGCGCCATGGTCTGGGGCGCCGGCACCGGCCGCTCGCCGGAGCATGTACGCAAGCATTTCAAGCGCACGCTGGCGGAAAACATCGACGTCGGCGAGACGCTGACGCCTTCACGCATCTACGACGCCCAGAATACCCGTTCGGCGCTTTATGAAAGGATGCGCGTCTTCCTCGAGACCTACGACGTGCTCGCCTGCGCCGTCGTCGGGCTGGAACCGGGCCCCGTCGAACAGGAATATCCGAGCCATGTCGCCGGAAAGCCCGTCGCGGACTACATCGACTGGCTGCGCTTTTCTTTCCTAGCGACCACGACGGCTCTGCCGGCGCTGTCGCTCCCGGCGGGTCTCACCCGGTCCGGCATGCCGGTCGGCATCCAGCTGATCGGTCCACCGCGCGGCGAGGCGAAACTTCTGGCGGTTGCGAAAGCGATCGAGGATGCCGTCGGTTTTCGCGGCAAGACGCCGATCGACCCGAGGAGTGAGGGAAGGAGCGGCTGAGGTCGGCAGTACCGCTGCACCAATTTGTCAATCCAGGAACAGCGGCTCTGAATTTTCATCGTGAAACAAAAACGCCGCCGAACACCCTCGGCGGCGCTTGTATTCCCAAAGGGCTGAATCTCACCCCTGCGGCTGCGGCTCCATGCCGGGCTCCTCGCCGCCCTTCTTCTTAGGCTCCTTGCGCGCGCCGGCCTTTGGCACCGCCGAGCCGCGCGAGGTCGGCGTGTCGTCACCCTGGTCGCGGGAGGGTTTCTGGCCAGCGAGCAACTGCTTGATCTCCTCGCCCGACAGCGTCTCGTATTCGAGCAGTCCTTCGGCGAGCGCGGTCCAGTCCTTCTTTTTCTTGGTCAGGATCTGCCGCGCCGTCTGGTAGGCTTCATCGGTCAGCCGGCGCACTTCGGCGTCGATCAGTTCGGCGGTTTCTTCCGAGATATTTTGCTGACGCGCCACCGAATGGCCGAGGAAAACCTCGTCCTGGTTCTCGCCATAGGCGACCTGGCCGAGCTTGTCGGAGAAGCCCCAACGCGTCACCATGGCGCGCGCGAGCTTGGTCGCCTGGTCGATGTCCGAGGCGGCGCCAGAGGTGATGTTCTCCTTGCCGAACTTGATCTCTTCGGCGACGCGGCCGCCCATCATGATCGCCAACCGCGAGATCATGTACTTGTAGCTCATCGAGTAGCGGTCGCCCTCGGGCAGCTGCATGACCATGCCGAGCGCGCGCCCGCGCGGGATGATGGTCGCCTTGTGCAGCGGGTCGGCGGACGGCACGTTAAGCGCTAGGATGGCATGGCCGGCCTCGTGATAGGCGGTGAGTTCCTTCTCGGCCTGCGTCATGGCCGTGGAGCGGCGCTCCGCGCCCATCATGACCTTGTCCTTGGCGTCCTCGAACTCGGCCATGGTGACGAGCCGCTTGTTGCGGCGTGCCGCCATCAGTGCCGCCTCGTTGACGAGGTTGGCGAGATCGGCGCCGGAGAAGCCCGGCGTGCCACGCGCGATGACCTTGAGGTCGACATTCGGCGCCAGCGGCACGTTACGCACATGCACCTTCAGGATCTTTTCGCGGCCGATGATGTCCGGATTGGGCACCACCACCTGGCGGTCGAAGCGGCCCGGCCGCAACAGTGCGGGATCGAGCACGTCGGGCCGGTTGGTCGCCGCGATCAGGATGATGCCCTCATTCGCTTCAAAGCCGTCCATCTCGACGAGCAACTGGTTCAGCGTCTGCTCGCGCTCGTCGTTGCCACCGCCCAGACCGGCGCCGCGATGCCGGCCGACCGCGTCGATCTCGTCGATGAAGATGATGCAGGGCGCGTTCTTCTTGGCCTGGTCGAACATGTCGCGCACGCGGCTCGCGCCGACGC
>JBQCFA010000023.1:0-9655 GCA_051959695.1 Rhizobiaceae bacterium | reverse complement strand
CCGGCGCCGCCGTTCGTGGTCGTAGTGACTGGCCGCCTATTTCTTTTTCTTCGGCGCCTTTCCGGCTTCCGGCCCGGAATCGAAACCGGCGAAGACCTGTATGTTGCGCTTGGCCGGTGCGTCGAAGGTGACGTTCGGGTTGCTGTAGAGGAATTGCGCGGCTTCGGACGTATCGGTGAGTTGCGCCGGATATTTGGCGAGGTTCGAATAGATCGGCTCGCCGTCGCGCAATACCGCGATGCGGATCGGAAGGTTGATCGTCCCGGTCTTTGCCATCGGGCCGGGCACCACCTTGCCGGCGACCGCCACGGTCATGGTGAGCATGCCGCCCTGATAATTGCACGAGCGCGTCACGTCGTTTATCGAGGCCTGATAGATCAGGTTGGCAGAGTTGTCCGTCGCCGCGGCGGATGCCAGGGGATCGTCCTCGTCCTTCTTGGGCTTCTTCGCCCCCTTGGCATACTCGCTGTAGAAGGCAGTTCCCTCCCGCAGCGTCACCTCCGGGCAATAGGCCGTCAGGTCCGCCGTGCTGATCTTGGTTGACGGCGGAGGGGGGGCCTCCTTCACGCCCGGATTGAGCTTGCTCAGACCGCCACCCGATTGGCAACCGGAGGCCGCAAGGATAATACCGGCTACGCACAGAGCCGCCGAAAATCTGCTGTCGAACACGCGAAACTCCCTCAACCTGTTTCCCCGCCGCAGAGAAGGTGTCTATATCAACGCCTGATCGAGAATGCGACCGACGGAAAAGGTTTTCCCTCGGAACACAAGACGGGACCGCGACGGACCGATAAAATGCAATATATCAGCACCAGAGGCGAGGCCCCTGCCCTCGGTTTTTCCGACACGCTTCTCGCCGGGCTTGCCCGCGACGGCGGGCTTTATCTGCCGCAAGAATGGCCGCAATTCGACGCCGATGCGATACGGGCGCTGCGCGGGCTTTCCTATGCGGATATGGCGACGAGGCTGCTCGCGCCGTTCACCGGCGGCGAGATCGAGGCGGGCATCTTTTCCGCGATCGTGCGCGATACATACGCCACTTTCCGGCACGAGGCCGTATGTCCCCTCACGCAAACCGGCGCGAACGAATTCGTGCTGGAGCTGTTCCACGGCCCGACGCTGGCCTTCATGGATGTCGCCATGCAGCTACTGGCCCGGCTCATGGATCATGTGCTGGCCGAACGCGGCGAACGCGCCACCATCGTCGGCGCTACTTCGGGCGATACCGGCGGCGCGGCGATAGAGGCCTTCGCCGGGCGCGACCGCACCGACATCTTCATCCTGTTCCCGCATGGCCGCGTCTCGCCGGTGCAGCAGCGGCAGATGACGAGTTCGACCGCGAAGAACGTTCACGCGCTGGCGATCGAAGGGAATTTCGACGACTGTCAGGGTCTCGTCAAAGACCTCTTCAATAATCATGCCTTCCGCGATGCCGTCTCGCTTTCGGGCGTGAACTCGATCAACTGGGCGCGCATCATGGCCCAGATCGTCTATTATTTCTCCGCCGCAATCTCGCTCGGCGCGCCCGACCGGCCCGTTTCCTTCACCGTGCCGACCGGCAATTTCGGCGACATCTTCGACGGCTACGCCGCCCGGCGACTGGGCCTGCCGATCGACCGCCTCGTCATCGCCACCAACGACAACGACATATTGGCGCGTACTCTCGCGAGCGGCCGCTACGAGACGCGCGAGGCCGTCGAGACGACATCGCCGTCGATGGACATCCAGATATCCTCCAACTTCGAGAGGTTGCTTTTCGAGGCGTCGAAGCGCGACGCGGCGCTTGTCCGGCGCGAAATGGCAAGCCTCCGGCAATCCGGGGCATTCAATCTCGAAGAAGGTCAGATATCATCGATACGCCAGGGATTTACCGCCGGTCGCTCGACCATGGCCGAAACCGCCGCGACCATCCGTGATATGCTCGAAAAGGACGGTTACCTGCTCGATCCGCACACGGCGACAGCGGTGGGCGTCGCGCGCCGGAGCGCCGATCCAAAGGTGCCGATGGTCGTTCTGGCCACGGCGCATCCCGCCAAGTTTCCCGCCGCGGTCAGGGAGGCCTGCGGCGTCGCGCCGAAACTGCCCGCCTTCCTCTCCGACCTGATGGACCGCAAGGAAAAATTCACGGTGCTTCCCTCCGATCCTAAAATGTTGGAAGATTACGTCATGCAGCGTACACGAGCGGCGCGCGTACAGGGAGTATCTCATTAATGGGTGTCGAGGTTAGCCGTCTTTCGAACGGCGTGACGGTTGCGACCGAAACCATTCCTTACATCGAAACCGTTGCCCTTGGCGTCTGGGTGAAGTCCGGGTCGCGCAACGAGCGCGAGGAGGAGCACGGCATGGCGCATCTCCTCGAGCATATGGCCTTCAAGGGCACCGGCCGGCGCTCGGCGTGGGACATCGCCTCGCAGATCGAGGATGTCGGCGGAGAGATCAACGCGGCGACGAGCGTGGAGACGACGGCCTTCTTCGCCCGCGTGCTTGCGGGCGATGTGCCGCTCGCGGTCGACATCCTTTCCGATATCCTGACCGATTCCCGTTTCGACCCGGGCGAACTGGAGCGGGAACAGCATGTCATCCTGCAGGAGATCGGCGCAGCCTACGACACGCCGGACGACATTGTCTTCGACCGCTTCACTGAAACCGCTTTTCGGCACCAGACCATCGGCCGCTCTATTCTCGGCACGCCAGAGACGGTGAAATCCTTCTCCTCCGCGCAGCTTCGCTCTTTCATGGACCGGCAATACGGCGCCGACCGCATGGTCGTGGTCGCCGCCGGCGCCATAAAACACGATGATTTCGTGCGGCAGGTGGAGCAGCGTCTCGGCGATTTCCGCCCCAAGGCCGAAAGCACGCTGCCCCAATATGCCAGCTATGTCGGCGGCGACTACCGCGAAGATCGCGGCTTGATGGACGCGCAGATCCTGCTCGGCTTCGAGGGGCGCGCCTATCACGTGCGCGATTTCTACGCCTCCCAGCTTCTTTCCATGGTGCTCGGCGGCGGAATGTCCTCGCGACTGTTCCAGGAGGTGCGTGAAAAGCGCGGCCTCTGCTACTCGGTCTACGCCTTCCACTGGGGCTTCTCGGACACGGGCATCTTCGGCGTGCACGCGGCGACCGGCAAGGAAGACATCGCCAAGCTGGTGCCCGTGGTCCTCGACGAATTGCAGCGCGCCGGCGAAAAGATATCGCCGGAGGAAGTCGACCGGGCGCGGGCGCAATACCGCGCCGGCCTCCTGATGTCGCAGGAGAGCGCATCCAGCCGCGCTTCACAGATCGCGCGCCAGCTCATGCTCTACGGCCGTCCGATCCCGATGCAGGAACTCGTCGAGCGGCTGTCGGCGATCACGCCCGAGCGCATACGGGATCTCGCGGAGCGGTTGTTCGCCACCAAGCCGACGGTCGCCGCCATCGGGCCGGTCGGTGCCTTGCCCGCATTCGAGACGCTCCGCGAATCGCTCGCTGGACCGACGCCCTCGATGCGGCGGCTCGCCGGCTGAAGGATATCGGCGCGGCCGCAGCATGCTGGCGCTTTCCTTTCTCAAGCGGGACATGCCCCTTCTCAAGGGGAGGCGCGTCACACTGCGAATGCCTGTGACCAGCGACTATGCGGCGTGGGCGGCGTTGCGCGAAGCGAGCCGAAGCTTCCTCGAGCCTTGGGAGCCGCGCTGGGCGCCAGACGAGTTGGAGCGCCAGGCCTGGCGCTCGCGGATCCAGCGCTACCGCGAGGACTATGCCAGGGGCAGCGCGTTGCCCTTCTTCATCTTCGTCAACCAGGGCGCCTCGCTGGCGGGCGGGATCACGCTCGGCAACATACGCCACGGCGTCTCGCAATCGGCCCAGATCGGCTATTGGGTCGGTGAGAAGCACGCCGGCAAGGGGCTGATGCTGGAGGCCGTCAATCTGGTTATCCCCTATGCGTTCGATACGCTCGGGTTGCACCGGATCGAGGCCGCCTGTATTCCCGGAAACAGGCGGTCGATACGGGTGCTTGAAAAAGCCCGATTCACGCGCGAAGGGCTTCTCAGGTCCTACCTCAGGATCAACGGAAGCTGGCAGGACCACTATCTCTACGCGCTGATCGCCAGCGATTTCCCTGCTCCGGGGGGATGATTCCGGCAATCCGCGTGAGAAGGCGAAGGGATCAGTGCGAAGATTTCATTCGGAACGATTGATCCTTGCGCTCTTCGTGCTGCTCGGCCTGTTCGCGGTCCTGCCCGCCCGCGCCGTCGAGCCGATCAAAATCTCGCATGACGACGTGGCGCTCGATCTCTCGCGCGCCGTCGAGATCTATCGCAACAAGGGCGACAATTTCCAGGTTTCCACAGCGCCCGGCGCCGACGGCATCGTGCGGCGCATCGAGGTGGAGGCCAAGGACCAGCACGCCAGCGGCGACTGGGCCGTCTTCGCGCTCGCCAACACGACAGACCAGCAGCTCGACCGGCTGATCGTGGCGCCACATTACCGGCTGGTCGGATCCGGCGTCATCTGGCCAGATCTCGGCGCCAAGCGGATCGCGGCGATCACGCCGAGCGAAGGGTTCGCGCTCGACCGGCAGGCGAGTCCGGATTCCGACGTTTTCCTGGTCACGCTCAATCCCGGTTCGGTGGTCACCTTCATCGCCGAGCTTACCTCGCCGAAACTGCCGCAGATCTATCTGTGGGACCCGGAATCCTACAAGGACACGGTCAATTCCTACACGCTCTACCGTGGCATCGTCATAGGCATCGCGGGGCTTTTGGCGCTGTTCCTGACCATCCTCTTCGTGGTCAAGGGAACCTCTCTCTTTCCCGCCACGGCGGCGCTGGCCTGGGCCGTGCTTGCCTATATCTGCATCGATTTCGGCTTCCTGTCCAAGATCATCGCCATCGCGCCGGGGAACGAACAGGTCTGGCGAGCCGGCGCGGAGGTCGGCCTTGCGACCACCTTCGTGATCTTCCTCTTCGCCTATCTCAACCTCAACCGCTGGCACGGGCATTTCAGCTACGGCGTTTTCGCCTGGATGGTCGGGCTCGCGGCGATCGCCGGCGTCGCCGTCTACGATCCGGAGATCGCGGCGGGGCTGGCCCGCATCTCGCTCGCGGCGACAGCGATCGTCGGCCTTGGCCTCATCGCCTTCCTGAGCTTCCGCGGCTACGACCGGGCGATCATGCTCATCCCGAGCTGGCTGATGGTGCTGGTGTGGCTCGGCGGCTCGTGGATGGCGATCACGGGCATGCTGAACAACGACATCGTGCAGCCGGCGCTCGGCGGCGGCCTGATCCTGATCGTGCTCCTGATCGGCTTCACGGTGATGCAGCATGCGCTGGCCGGCGGCGGCGTGCACCAGGGCCTGTTCAGCGATCTCGAACGGCAGGCGCTCGCCATCACCGGCTCCGGCGACACCGTCTGGGACTGGGACGTGACGCGCGACCGGGTGGTCACCCGCCCCGATATCAGCCGGCTCCTCGGATTGCCGGCAGGCAGCCTGCACGGCGCCGCGCGCATCTGGCTCCCGTTTCTGCACGGCGACGACCGGGACACATTCCGCACGACGCTCGACGTCGTGCTCGAGCACAAGCGCGGCCGGATATCGCAGGACCTTCGCCTGCGCGGCGCCGACGGCCACTACCGCTGGTTCACGCTTCGGGCGCGGCCGGTCATGGGCTCGGACGGCGAGATCATACGCTGCGTCGGCACGCTTTCCGACGTGACCGAACAGAAGAAGGCCGAGGAGCGGCTGCTGCACGACGCCGTGCACGACAATCTGACTGGGCTACCGAGCCGCGAACTGTTCCTCAACCGCCTAGAGGCCATGATCTCGATCGCGAGGACGGAGGAGAGCGTGCGCCCCACCGTCTATTTCATCGACATAGACCGCTTCAAGCAGGTCAATGACAGCCTCGGCATCTCGGCCGCGGACACGATCCTGCTGACGATCGCGCGGCGGCTGCACCGGCTCCTGAAACCGCGCGATTCGCTTGCCCGGCTCGGCGGCGACCAGTTCGCGGTGATGCTGCTTTCGGAGAACGACGCGGGGCGCATCGCCTCGATGGCGGAAGCCATCAATCAGGCGATCCGTTCGCCGATCACCTTCGCCAAGCGCGAGATCGTACTGACGGCATCGATCGGGCTGGTGAGCTGGACGGCCGGCCAAACGACGGCCGAGGACATGGTCAAGGATGCGGAACTCGCCGTCCACCATGCCAAGCGGCTCGGCGGCGACCGGATCGAGCCGTTCAGGCCCGCCTTCCGCTCCGCCGGATCGGACCGGCTGCAACTCGAATCCGACCTCAGGCGCGCATTGGAACGTCATGAGATAAAACTGGTCTACCAGCCGATCGTCCGGCTCGAGGACCGCTCGATCGCCGGCTTCGAAGCGCTGATGCGCTGGGAGAACCCGCGACGGGGGACGATACCGCCATCTGATTTCATACCCATCGCGGAAAATTGCGGTTTGATCGTGCCGCTCGGCCTTTTCGCGATGCAGCAGGCGGCCGACGACCTTGCGGCTTGGCAGAAGCTGCTCGGCGACGTGCCTCTTTCCGTGTCCGTCAACCTTTCAAGCCGGCAGCTTCTCAGGCGCGATCTGGTGACCGACGTTCGTTCGGTCATCGCCCGCTCCAACCTGAAGCCGCGCTGCTTCCGGCTGGAGCTGACGGAATCCCTGGTGATGGACAATCCCGAGCAGTCGGCGCACGTGCTCGCCAAGCTGAAACGGCTCGGCATCGGCCTGTCGCTTGACGATTTCGGCACCGGTTATTCCTCGCTTTCCTACCTGACGCGCTTCCCCTTCGACACGATCAAGATCGACAAGAGCTTCATCGAGGACCCAAGCCCGAAGCGGCCGGTGCTGGTGAAATCCATCATCAACATGGCGCACGAGCTGGGCCTCGCCGTGGTGGCCGAGGGCGTCCCGAACGAGGCCGAGGCCAACCAGTTGCGCGAGATGGGGTGCGAGTTCGTGCAGAGTTTCGCCTTCGGCGCGCCCGGCTCGGGAGATGCGATGCTGCGGATGCTGAAGGACGAATTCGCCGGCGCCCGCGCAAAACCGGGCGTGGCGGAGTAGAAGAATTCTGGTGCGTCCTTCGAGGCTCGCCCTCCGTGCCTCGCACCTCAGGAGGAGGTAGGTAAGCACCGGCCGCTCTGATCCCGGCATGTAGGCTAGGCGAAGCGAGCCTCGGCGGACGCCACCTATAGGCGGTGTCGCAGCTAACTCAGGCGCTCGACCCTATGCGGCCCAAGGCCCCTTTCCGGTCGGCTCCGGCGGCAGCGTGCCCTGCGGCGTCATCTCGTCGACCGCGTCGGGAATGTCCTTCGAGAGGCGCTGCAGGATCTCGTCACGCGACATGCCGGTTTGCTGGGCGAGTTGATCCAGCACCTCGGGGCTGATCGCCTTCTCGACATGCTCGGGCGCGATCGGCTTGTTCGGTCCGGTGCCGACCCAGGAATCGGCGGCCTCACCGTGGCCAGCCTGCTTGAAACTGTCGAGCAGTTCCCCCAGCCCTCCCCCGGAAAGCGCGCCGGAGGATCCGGGGGTGACGCCAAGGCTGTCGCCCAGATTGCCCAGCATGCCGCCGATCTTGTCGCGGTTCTTGTAGGCAAGGATGCCGAGGGCGGCGATGGCGAGCTTGCTGAGAGCGGACGAGGACATTTGACTTCTCCCTACAGGACCGGTTGCACGCAGCCCGCGAACCCATACCAGGCGTGCATGACGGCTTCATTATGGCATGGATGACATCCGCCTCAGGCGTGGCCGGCGACGCTGCTCAGATGCGCCACGTCGACACCGATCGAAGCGAGTATGCGATCATACATGCTGTCGATATCGTCGGCGAACAGCAATTCCGGATTGGCCGGGCAGGTCAGCCAGCCGTTCTGCGCGATCTCGTGCTCGAGCTGTCCGGCGCCCCAGCCCGAATAGCCGAGCGCCATTACCGCATGTTCCGGGCCGCGCCCGGCCGAAATGGCGCGCAGTATGTCTATGGTCGCGGTCAGGCAGACCGCATCCGACACGGGCATGGACGATTCGACAACGAAGTCGCCGCTGTGGAGGACGAAGCCACGGCTCCTGTCGACAGGTCCGCCATGGCGTACGACGAGCTCGCGCGTCGCTTCCGGCAGGTGGATCGCCTCCTTTTCCTGAACAACGCCCAATTGCACGAGAAGGTCCGGGAAGCGCATCTCCTGCTTCTGGTTGATGATGAGGCCGAGCGCTCCATCCTCGCCGTGCGCGCAGATATAGACGACGGAACGGGCGAAGCGCTCGTCGAGCATGCGCGGCATGGCGACCAGGAACTGGTCGTCCAGATAGCCCGCCTTGCGCGGCTTGCTTTTCAACTCGTGCATGTCCATGCCAAAAGGCTAGCCTCTTTCCCGGCTGGTTGGAAGCCGGCCAAAAGTCGATTTGGCCGGCCGATTCACGGAAAAATGATGCTTCGTGCTGCTTCCGGCGTTGCCAACCATGATCGGCGAAACCAAAGTCGCGCCATGCACAAACCGACCATTCTTCTGCTTGGTTCCCTTCTTTCCTGCGCTCAGCCGGGCATCGCCGCCGCGTCGTCCAGCCAGTGGGCCGATGCGGGGGGCGGCGCGGTGCGGCTCGTCATCACCGGCGCGCCGGATGCTGGAGGCGCTCTGCGCGGCGCCCTTCAGATCGACCTAAAGCCCGGCTGGAAGACCTATTGGCAGGACCCGGGCGATACCGGCGTTCCTCCAAAAATCTCCGTCACAGGGGCGGCGCTCGCGGATGTCGCCTATCCCGTGCCACGACGCTTCGACGACGCCGGAACGGTCTGGAATGGCTACGAGGCGCCGGTAAGTTTCGCGATCAGCCTGACGGCGCCGAAACAGGGAGCGAAAGACATCGAAGCGCATGTCTTCCTCGGCATATGCCAGTCGATCTGCATCCCGCTCCAGGCGAACCTCAAGGTCAACCCGGCCTCCGATCCCGGGAATCCGGAGGATGCCGCTATCGTCAGACAGGCCTTCGAACAGGCTCCCGCGCCGGCGCGTCCCGGCTTCCGGGTGACGGAGGCCAAGCGGGAGGGAAGCGACGCTTTCAATCTGCAGGCCGAGTTCCCGGGCGCGGAAGAGAAGGCACAGCTCTTCCTGGCGGCACCTCGGGGCTATTCCTTCGGGCCACCCAAGCAGTTGGATGCGTCAAACGGCAAGGCGATCTTTTCCGTGCCGATCTACGATCGGCCGGACGGGGCTACACCTGCTCCGTCCGCCGCCTACACGCTGGTTCAGGGCACGAGCGCCGTCGAAGGAACGGTGAAGCTGCCTTAGGCGAACATCCTTGCCGCTGGACAAGCGGCTCCCATTCATTATCTCGTCTGGCCGGAAGCCATCCGGCACCCCTTTTCAACCTGGAGAAACGAAATGACGATCAAGGTCGGCGACAAAGTGCCCGAGGCGAATCTCAAGACCATGACGGCGGACGGTGCTAAGGACCTGACCACCGCCGAGATCTTCGCCGGAAAGAAGGTGGTTCTGTTCGGCGTTCCCGGCGCCTTCACGCCGACCTGCAGCAACAACCACCTGCCCGGCTATCTTGAAAACCACGATGCCATCGTCGACAAGGGCGTCGACCAGATCGCGGTCGTCGCCGTCAACGACCACCATGTCATGGGCGCATGGGCGCGGTTCACAGGCGGCGAAGGAAAGATCC
>JBQCFA010000022.1:0-3976 GCA_051959695.1 Rhizobiaceae bacterium | reverse complement strand
TATAGACGCGCGTGCACACGCCCCGCTTCTGCGGGTTCGCCTGCATGGCCGGCACCTTGTTGCGCTTCACCGGCGCAATGCGCGGCTTGCGGATCAGCTGGTTGACGGTAGGCATTAAAACCTTCCTCTTTCTATCAATTCCGTGTCCAAAGCCCTACAGGGCCGTTCAGGCGTCATTCCCATACGCGAATTCGGGCACAAACCGCATTTTGCGGTCCTGCCCGAACAATAAGCAGAGGAAGCGAAACCGCTTCATGCACGCCGGAAATGTCTTTTCGCTCGTAGAACGAGCCCTGTTTGAAGCGAACTCCGGGACGCGACGTCCCGAAAAGCGATGCCTCACATCGGCTCAGACGCGGCGGGTAATACGCAAAACCCGCCGATGCGTCAACCCTTCCGGCGCAATAAACGCGCGCGGGAAACGAAGTCGCCAGCCCGCGCAATATTGTTGCCCGCGGGCCGTGGTTCAAGAGCGAATGTAACGGAATTTCCCCTGTGTCACAGCTTTCATCCGTGCGAGGATCGATGAGCGAAGCGAATCCATTCCCCGGAGGCCGGTATGAACGACAACGAAGAGCGCCCGGTCACCATCATCGTCGGCCGCGCCTGGCGCAAGAAGGACGGCGATTCGGAGGGTGTCCACATCATGCTGGTGGCGCCGGACGACGATTCCGCCGTGCGGCGCGCGCTGGAGGCACTGGCCAAGGAAGGCTACGCCGAAGCCGAACTCGACCAGATCGGCGACATGGAGGGACCGCCGGACGACGAACCGCATCTGTCGGCCTATCAGGGCGCGACCGAAGGCGAGGTATCGATCGTCACCTTCGACGAGCCGTTCTGAGAGCTCGCCTTCCGGCGGTTTGCCGGACAGTGACCAGCGCCTCAATCTTCCCGGACGACCGCGATGGCGAAACCGTCATAGCCTTTCTCGCCAACGGTCTGAAGCGCCGTCGCATCCAGCTTCGGATGGCTGCGGAAAAAGGCGAAGACGTCGCGGGCGCCCTGCACGTTTTCATCCCGGTTGCCTACCTCCACGACGGCTCCGTCGCGGATCACATTATCGCAGATGATCACCGTTCCCGGCCGGGACAGCCTAAGCGCCCACTCCAGATAGCGTCGATTGTTCGGTTTGTCGGCGTCGATGAAGACAAGGTCGAACGGCCCTGCCCCGGCGGCGCCGAGCTTCTCCAGTGAGGCAATCGCCTCACCGATCGTGAGGTCGATCCTGTCTGAGACGCCGGCTGTCGCGAAGTTCCGCCGCGCGGCCGTTGCGTGGCGCTCTTCCCGTTCGAGCGTGACGATCTTGCCGCCCGCGGGGAGCGCGCGAGCCATACAGATAGTCGAATAGCCGCCGAGCGTGCCGATTTCGAGCACATGGCGGGCCTGGCACATCTGCGACAAGAGGTTCAGGAACCGGCCCTGCAGAGGCGACACGTCGATCGCCGGGAGGCCACTTGCGCGGTTATGCGCCAGAACGGCGTCCAGGATCGGGTCGGCGGCTAGGAGGCTTTCCGCGGCGTAGCGGTCGACGGCGGTCCAGATTTTCTCGTCTCCGGTCATTGGAACTTCTCCCGGCGAACTCGAACTGAGGTCAGAACATTCAACCTGCTTCGTCCTGACGCGGCATCGAAGGCGGTGACACGGCGTCGCGGCGCATCGCCCGCCTTGCGCGCGACTTCCACACAACCAGCTTCAACCATACCACCAAGCGCCGCCTCCTTGCGAACTCGATGGCCGTAACCAGCCCGTCATCGCGAATGGCCTGCTCGTAATAGTCGAGACATTTCTGCAGCTGGGCCGCTCGCTCATCGTCCGGCCGACGCAGAAGCAGCCCGCGAAGTGAGCGGATAAAGTGCTTCGCGCAAAAATATCGGAATGCCCACCTCGCCTGCGAGGACAACACGGCGCGGTGCGGCTGCAGTGCTCGACCCGCCATGGCCAGCGCGTGGACCATCTCGACATGCTTGGCCGGCGTCATCGTGCCTACGATACTGTTGGGTGTCCGACGATAGTCAATCCAGGGCGACGGCTCGTAGTAGAAGCTCGACGCCTTGAGGGCGACGATGAGGCTGAATGCGATGTCCTCGAAATGCCTGCCCATGGGAAGGACCGTGGGTCTATCCAGGAGGGACCGTCTGAAAATCTTCGTCCAGACCTGCATCATTTGAGCGGCAAGCATGCCCTCCATGAGCGCTGACCTATCGCGCACGAGCCGGCGCGAAACGCCCTTGAAGGCAACGACGCGCCGTTTCGACGGACGCCGACGCCAACTGGTGCGGCGAACGCCGATCACGGAGAAGTCGCAAACCACGAAATCCGGAGAGTGCAGTGAAAGAATACCTTTCAGGGAAGCGACCGCACCCATCTTGATGCGGTCGTCGGCATCGACGAGCCAGACGTGGCCGCCTCGAGCCATTTCGAGCAGTCGGATGCGCGCCCTGTAGACGCCGCCGTTGTGCGGCAACCGTTCGAACCGGACGAGACCGGGATATGCGGCTTGTATCTCGTCGATCGCCGCGGCCGTGCCGTCTGTCGAGCAGTCATCGACGACGACGGTCTCGACCCCGCCTTCTCCTGCCTGTGCGATCGCAGATTCCAGACATTCCCTTACATAGGCTTCGGCATTAAACGCCGGCACCAGGATGCTCAGCCATGGAGCATCGCTCGCGCCGGCGGTCGCCTGTGCAGCAACCGGCATTTTCCCACCCCAATCCCGCCCTTCATAAAAAAAGGGGCCACTCGCGTGGCCCCTTTTTCGTCGTTCGTGCGCCGCCCGTTATTCCGCGGCGTTGGTCATGTCTGCCAGCATCGGTTCCGCAACCTCCGCGTTCGACTGCTTGCGCCGTTCGTCGATGATGAGTTCGTCGCGGGAGGTGGCAATGCGCCGTATCTGGCTCATCGCACCACCCGTGCCGGCCGGTATCAGGCGGCCGACAATGACGTTCTCCTTCAGGCCCTGCAGCGTGTCGGTCTTGCCGGCGACCGCCGCCTCGGTGAGCACCCTCGTCGTCTCCTGGAAGGAGGCGGCCGAGATAAAGGACGGCGTCTGCAGCGAGGCTTTGGTGATGCCGAGCAGCACCGGCTGGCCTTCCGCGGGCTTCTTGCCTTCCTCGACAAGACGCTCGTTGACCTCATCCAGCTCGATCATGTCGACATGATCGCCCGGGATGTAGGTCGAATCGCCCTGTACGGTGATCTCGACCTTCTGCAGCATCTGCCGGACGATGACCTCGATGTGCTTGTCGTTGATCGACACGCCCTGAAGCCGGTAGACTTCCTGGATCTCGTTGACGAGGTAGGAGGCAAGCGCCTCCACGCCCCTGATCGCAAGAATGTCGTGCGGCGCGGGATTGCCGTCGAGGATGTAGTCCCCCTTCTCGATGGTGTCGCCGTCCTGGAGATGGAACGGCTTGCCCTTCGGGATGAGATACTCGACAGGGTCCAGCGTCGAATCGTGCGGCTCGATGATGATGCGACGCTTGTTCTTGTAGTCGCGCCCGAACCGGATCGTCCCGTCGATCTCCGCGATGATGGCGTGATCCTTCGGACGACGCGCCTCAAAGAGTTCGGCAACACGCGGCAGACCGCCGGTGATGTCCTTCGTCTTGGCGCTCTCCATCGGGATACGCGCGATCACGTCGCCGGGCTTGACGTGCGCGCCCGGCTCGACCGAGAGGATCGCTTCCACCGACAGCATGAACCGTGCATCACCGCCGCGGGCAAGCTTGGCCACCTTGCCCTTGGCGTCCTTGACCGTGAGCGCCGGCTTGAGGTCGCTGCCGCGCGGAGTCGACCGCCAGTCGATGACCTCGCGCTTGGTGATGCCCGTCGATTCGTCGGTTGTCTCCTGGACGGAGATGCCGTCCACGAGATCCTCGAACTCGACATTGCCCTCGACCTCGGTCAGCACCGGGCGGGTATACGGATCCCACTCGGCGACGCGCTGGCCACGCTTCACCATGTCGCCGTCGTCCAC
>JBQCFA010000021.1:0-7289 GCA_051959695.1 Rhizobiaceae bacterium | reverse complement strand
GTCGCCGCGATGACCGGACCGGCCATGCGCCTGGCGGCGAGCGCATACGCGTCCTCCTTGTTCATGCCTTCGGCCATTCGCCGTTCGGCGAATTCGGTTACGATGATGGCGTCGTCCACCAGCATGCCGACGGCCAGGATAAGGCTGAACAGGACGACGATGTTGACGGTCAGGCCGAACAGCGAAAGCAGCAATATGCCGAGCAGGAAGGAAGAGGGGATGGCCATGCCGATCAGCAGCGAGGCGCGGCCCGACAATGCATAGAGGATGACGATGAAGACCAGCACCACCGCCGTCAGCACGCTGTTCTGCAAATCGCTGAGCAACTGCCGGATGGTGGTCGACTTGTCCTGACTGTAGGAAACAACCGCGCCCTGGGGCAGCGACTTGGCGAAGGCATCCGAGACCTTCTTCACTGCATCGATCGTCTCGATCAGGTTGGCGCCGGTGCGCTTGGAAACCTCGATGGCGATGGCGGGCTTGCCGTTCAGCCGGGTGATAGTTTCGGCGTCCTTGTATGTCGAGCGGACCGTAGCCAGATTGCTCGCCTTGACGATCGCGTTCGGACCCGCAACGACCGGCAAATTCGCCACGTCTTCCGCTGTTTCGATGAGCGACGGCACCTTGACGGCATAGCTGCCTTCATCACCGCTGATCTGGCCCGCCGCGACGAGGCTGTTGCTGGACTGCACGGCCGAGATCAACTGATCGAGGCGTATGTCGTAGGAGGTGAGCTTCACCGGATCGACGATGACCTCGACGAGATCGTCGCGGGCGCCCTGCAGATTGGCGTCGAGCACGCCGGGCACGTCCTCCTTGATGCGGTCGCGCAATTCGCGCGCCGCGGCGGTCATGACACGCTCGGGAATGTCGCCCGAAAGCGTGACCACCAGCACTGGGAACTCCGACAGGTTAACCTCGGAGATGATCGGCTCGTCAGCATCCTGCGGGATATCGGCCTTGGCGTTCTGCACCTTGGCGCGCACGTCCTCCAGTGAGATCGCGATATCGGTTCCCGGCTGGAACTCGGCGAGCACGTAGCCGCCGCCCTGATAGGCGGATGCACGCAGCTCCTTGAGATTCTTCAGGTTCTTCATCTGCGTCTCAAGCGGACGCAGGATCAGCCGTTCCGCATCTTCCGGCGAAATTCCCTGATAGGGAACGTTGACGTAGATGATCGGAATCTGGACGTCGGGCTCCGCCTCCTTCGGGATCGACCGATAGGCTAGCGCGCCGGCGATGATGAAGAAGAACAATATGGAAAGCGTCAGCCGCGCGTTCCGTATGGCAAGGCCTACGATATCCATCGCGTCACTGCGTCCCGTTGCCGGCGGCTTCGCTGGTCAGCTTTCCGATGGTCGCCGCATCCGCCTCAACCGGATGGACCTTCTCGCCGTCCTTCACTAGGTCCTGGCCTGCGACGATGATGCGCGCATCGTCCGGAATGCCGCCGAGCACCAGCGCGTGCGGCATGTCGTCGACGATGTCGATCGGATAGAAGGAGACGGTGTCGTCGGGACCGACCGCCCGGATGCCGAGATCACCCTTGGCGCTCAATGTCACCACGGAGCGCGGTAGTACCGTGGCGCTGACGGGAGCGGCATGCAGCGCCACTTCGGCCGTCATGCCCGCCGGGATCCTGAGATCGGGATTGTCAATGGCGACCTCGACGCGAAAGGTCCGCGTGGCGGTCTCCGCCTGGCGGCTGATGTAGCGTATCGTGCCCTTGACGGAGCGCCCGTCGATAAGCTTGATATCGGCTTCGTCGCCGAGCTTGATGTAGTCGAGATCGCGCTCGCTGACCTCGCCCACGGCAATGACGGGATCGAGCGCCAGGATCGTCGCGACCTCGGTCCCGACCTGCACCGTGCTGCCCTTCTCGACCGGCACCTTGTCGATGACCCCGTCGAACGGCGCATGCACTTCGGTCTTGTCCTCTTCGGCCTTGGCTGCCTCGAGTTGCGACTGAGCCGTCGAAAGCGCCGAACGGGCGCTGTCGAGCGTCAGCTTGGCCATGTTGCCGGTCTTGGCAAGGCGCTCTGCCGCGTCCATCTCGGCCCGGCGTTGCGACACCACCTGCTTCGCCATGTCAACGGCGGCGATCTTGTCGGCGTTGTCGAGGGAAAGGATGAGGTCGCCTTCCTTCACGCGCTGGCCTTCCTTGACGGGAAGCTGCGTGATGACGCCTGCCGCACGCGTACCCAGAACAGCACGCTTGTCGGCCTCCGTATGGCCGGCGATGCGGATGGCGCGCGCATGCATCCCCCTCGGGGCCTTGAGCACGCCGACCGTGCGAAGGGGCGTTACCGGCTCGGCGGCCGCCGGCGTTTTCGGCTGCTCCTGTGAGGCGCTGCCGACAGACGACATCTCGCCCGTCAATACCCAGGCCGCTGAGATTGCGAGCACAATGAAAGCGGCGAGCTTGTGAAAAGGTATCTTGGGCATGATGATTTCCGTGTGCCGATCCGTCCCCGATCACCCCCGACCGCACGACAAGCGCGCATATGGGTGGGCCTGGCAGTCTGTTCAATCCCGATGGGCCCCAGGTCGCCGGGCCGGGCGTCTTACTCCAAAGTTCCACTGCGAGAAAGCCGTCCGCGCGACACTCCTGTCACACTTGCCGACATTCGCGCTCCGCCTTCCGGGCGGCCCAGATCCTATTCTCCCTCGGCAGGCTCGCGGCGAGACCGGGTGGATCCCGTAATGACAAGCGCCGGGAAGCACAGGTTTCCTTTGCTGGCACGGTCCGTTCCGACGCCAGATTGCCTTTCCGACCGCAAGCGGACCCCAATCGGCAAATCCAGCCATTTACAAATTGACAAATTCTGTCATTTTGTCAATACGTCAGAAAGGCGGGTGTGAAACTTGAACGAAGTAATGGAACTTGTCGCCGACCCGAAGCGCGCGCGCATCATGGACGGCGCGTTGAAGCTGGCGCTTTCCTATGGCTATTCCCGCACCACGATGGACGATATCGCGCGTGCGGCGGAGATGTCGCGACCCGCGCTCTACCTGCTTTTCAAAAACAAGATCGAAATTTATCGGGAGATCGCGAAGACGGTGATGCGCCAGTCGATCGACGGGGCGCGCGGGGCGATCGCCAGGGAGGGGACTTTTACAGAACGGCTGGGCGGCGCGGTCGACGCCGCAGTGTTCGCAACGTTCTGCCGCTTCGCGGAATCGCCGCATGGCGGGGAACTTCTCGACATGAAGACTAGCCTCGCGGGCGACCTCATAGAGAATTGGCGGCGCGAACTGTCCGACCTGTTCGCCGACGCCATCCGTGCGGAGGCGGTCGCGAACGGCGTCGAGCTCCAGACGGAAGGCCTTTGCCCGCGGGGGATGGCGGACATGCTGATGGACGGGCTGGAAGGTATGAAAACGCGACTTCCCGACGTGGAAGCACAGAAGAAAGCCGCCTGCGGGCTGGTTCGCGTGATCGCGCTGGCGCTGAGGGCCTAGTCGCTACAGCGCGGCGAATTCCGGGTTTTCCCTGACAAGCGCCAGGCGGAGCTTTTCTAGCGCGCGGTTCTCGATCTGCCGCACTCTCTCCTTGGAGATGCCGAGGTTTTCTCCTAGCGACTCCAGTGTTGCGCCTTCCTCGCGCAGCCGGCGTTCGCGGATGATCTTCAATTCCCGTTCGTTGAGTGCGCCGAGCGCGGTGTCGAGCCAGCCGGAACGGCGCTCGAAATCAATGGTGTCGCCCACGACCTCGTCAGGCAGGGGATCGTCCGACACGAGGAAATCAAGCCGGTCCGACGCAGTCCCTCCTTCATCGGCGATTGGCGCGTTGAGAGAGGTATCCGGCCCCGAGAGGCGTGAATCCATCATCGCCACGTCCGATTCCGGAACGCCGAGCGCGCTCGCTATCTCGCGATACATGGCGGCGCTGGAAAGCATCTCCGATCCTTGGGCGAGGCGCGCCCGCAACCGGCGCAGGTTGAAGAACAGCGCCTTCTGCGCGGAGCTCGTTCCACCGCGGACAATCGACCAATTGCGCAGGATGTAATCCTGGATCGAAGCACGGATCCACCATGTCGCATAGGTAGAGAAGCGCACTTCGCGGGCCGGTTCGAAACGCGCCGCTGCCTCGAGGAGGCCGACATGGCCTTCCTGGATGAGATCGCTCATCGATAGGCCGAAATGACGGAATTTCGTCGCCATGGAAATGACCAGCCGCATATGCGCGGTGGTGATCCGGTGCAGGGCTTCCTGGTCCCGCTCCTCTTTCCACCGCACGGCCAGGTCATGCTCCTCGGTCCGTTCGAGATAAGGAGCCCGCATAGCCGCGCGAATCATGCTCCGCCGGGCCGTTTCTTCATTCATGGCGCGCACTCCTTGACCTCGTGGTCGCGCGCCTTAGGTAATGTCGTAGCCGAGAGAGCCAGTTCCTGGGGTGAGGGCACCAGCGCGCAAGCGCGTCACCGGACAGGACGATAGCTAACGTCCCCGCGGCGAACTCGTTCCATGACAAAAGAGTGAGCGGTGAAATCGACGGCCCGGGGCCGGCGAGAAGTCTTGGGCCGAAGGCAATAAACGCAGCGGCCAAAAGCAAAAAACCCGGCGCAAGGCCGGATTTTCAGCAAAATGGCTAGGCCGAAGCGGTCAGGCCGCTTCTTCCTGCTCCGTCTCTTCGTTGTCGGCCTTGGCGCCTCGGCGCGGGCCCTTGTTGAGATTGACCTCGATTAGGCGAACCGCTTCCGTCTCCGACATGCGATTCACCGCGGCGATCTCGCGCGCCATACGGTCCAACGCCGCTTCGTAGAGCTGACGCTCGGAATAGGACTGCTCGGGCTGGTTCTCGGCGCGATAGAGGTCGCGGACGACCTCCGAGATTGAGATCAGGTCGCCAGAATTGATTTTCGCGTCATATTCCTGCGCCCGGCGAGACCACATGGTGCGCTTGACGCGCGCGCGTCCCTGCACGACCTTCAGCGCACGGTCGACATAGTCGGTCTCAGAGAGCTTGCGCATGCCGATGGAGGTCGCCTTGGCGACCGGAACCTTCAGCCGCATCTTGTCCTTCTGGAAATCGATTACGAAGAGCTCCAGCTTGTGCCCGGCAACTTCCTGCTCGTCGATCGACGAAATCTGGCCGACGCCATGCGCCGGATAGACGATATATTCGCCGGTCTTAAAACCATGACGCTGCGCGGATTTCTTCTGCTGGGTTGCCATACGCCTGCTACTCCTGTTCTGCGGCCGGCTGCCTTGGCCGTTCTATATACGCAACGTCATCGGGCAGGACGGGACGCGCGGCACAAGCCGCTACACCCCAATACAGCATCGGTTCTCCGGCTCAGATTGCCCTGACCCGGATATCTTCGTTCATCTGTCGAGATGGATGCTGCGTCGCCTTGGATCAACATCGCTACCGGGCGGCACCCGGCATTTCCTGTCTTATGTAACATAAAAATGTGAAAGAATCAACAATTTGCTGCACGCGCGAAGCGGATCGCTCCCGCGATGTATACAGATTTCAACAGGATTGCAGGAAAAGCGCGGGCGCGGGAGGACCACCGCAAGGCCGGACGTCGCCAGATTTCAGTCGCCTTCCCCGGGCTCGGAAGAGAAGTACTTTTCGAACTTGCCCGCGACGCCGTCGAATTCCTTGGCGTCCGCCGGCGGCTCCTTCTTGGTCGCGATGTTCGGCCATTTGTCCGCGTATTCGCTGTTCACCTCAAGCCATTTCTCCAGCCCCGGCTCGGTGTCGGGCTTGATGGCGTCAGCAGGGCATTCGGGCTCGCACACGCCGCAATCAATGCATTCGTCCGGGTGGATGACGAGCATGTTTTCGCCTTCGTAGAAGCAATCGACCGGACAAACCTCGACGCAGTCCATATATTTGCACTTGATGCAATTATCGGTGACGACATACGTCATTTGGCGGCTCCAGCCCCGTTTTCGGCGATTTCGCGCGTGAGGTATCCGCTTTGAGGGGCGCTTGCAAGGGCGGCATTTCCGCGCCAAGGGCCTTGGCCGGAACAAGATGCTCGGCGATGGCGACAAAGCGAAATGCCCTTCAGCCCGATCCTCCGTCGAGACGATCGATCGCCCTTCTTTGCTTCTTGGTAGGCCGGCCAGTTCCGGGCTCGCGAAACGGCGGCGCGGCCGGCGCCGCCTGGCTCGCCGGCGTAAGGTTCTCGTAGAGCGTGCGCGCTTCCGGTGCCGGCCCGCGTCTGACGCCACAGCCAAGAATCCGATAGACCAGAACCTTGCGGTCCAGCGTGACGGTGAGCACGTCGCCCGGCCTGACAGGATGCGACGGCTGGTCAATTTTTTCCCGATTGACCCGGACGCGTCCGGCGACGACCAGCTTCGCAGCCAGCGAGCGCGATTTGACGACACGGGCGAAGAACAGCCATTTGTCGATACGCTGGCGGTCCCCGGCGATCATCGACGGCTGCGTGCTACTTCTTCAGCTGGTCGCGCAACGCGGCGAGCTTGGCGAAGGGAGAATCCGGATCGAAACGGGCGGGCCGCTCCTCGCGCGCCCTTGGCTGGAAGGAAGGCTTACCCTTCCCGGAGCTGTCCTGACGGCCGCCGTCATGCGATCCCTTGCGGTGGCGGTGACGGCCTTGGCCGCCCTCGCCCTCGACACGGTTTCGCTTCGCCTTGCCGTCAAAACGGTTGCGGTTCTGGCCGCCGGCGTCGTTCCGCGCCGCTTCGCCGTAGGCCGCGTCCTGATGGCGGCCCTTGGCATGGCCGCGATGATGCTGTTGCCGCGGGCTGCGGTCGAAACGCGCCGGACGCCAGAGCAGGATCGGCTTAGGCTCCTCCTCGGCTGCTCCGCTCGCGGCCGACCCGGTGGGGGTGGGCTCGGTCCGGGCGATGGATTGCTTCTCGGCGGCCGACACCGCCTCTGCGGCATCACTACCTTCATCGGTGTCGCTTCGCTCCGTGACTTCGGCTGCCGCTTCAGCGGCCGGTTGGTCAGCATCGGCGGCCGGTTCGGGGGCGGCTTCCATCTCTTCCAAGCTCTGGTCGGCAGTATCTCGGCCGGCACCGCCAGCGGCTTGCGGCGAGGGTGAGGTCGTCTTGTCACCAGGCGAAGCTTCCGTCGGTGTCTCCGCTTCCCCCGCCTCGGATTCGGACCCGGTGCCTTCGGACGCGGATTGCGGCTCGGGCTGGCACGCATCCGGGGTGACTTCCACCTGTTCATTGGTCGCCTGGGCCTCCGCCACCGCGGCCGCCTTTGCAGCGGCGTCGTCGGCGGCCTCGCGCTGGGACCGGTCGATCGCCTCAAGCCGAGCCGTCACGTCGGCGGCGGGCTTGGCCTCGGCGCGGTA
>JBQCFA010000020.1:0-17866 GCA_051959695.1 Rhizobiaceae bacterium | reverse complement strand
CAGCTTTACGCCGAGCTGCTTGGCGATGTCCGCAGCAAGATCGGGCTCGATGCCGACGATGGCGCCCGAGGGATCACGGAAGCCGAACGGCTTGTAGTCGGCCTTGGAGCCCACGACCAGCGTGCCGCGGCTCTTGACGTCCTTGAGATCGCCGGCGGAAGCCGGCCCCGCGGCAAAGGCGAAGGCGCACAGCGCCAACAAAGCAGGTTTCAGCATTATTTCATTCTCCTCGGTGAAGGCTGCGTGATGCAGACCGGTCGCGCGATCGAAGCGCCAGCGAGGCGGGTCGAGACCGGCGGGCAGGATGCCCTTGAAGTCTGCGAGGCTAGTGCAGGGGCAATTGCGATGTCAACCGGCGGCGGCGGCGGCCGATCCGCGGATTCCTGCTTACGATCCCGCTCAACGGATCGCGCGAGAGGTGCGTCGGAGGCGATAGTTGTGCGCCTGAAAATAAAGGCAGGGCAACCCTCGCCCAGACATCAGCGGCTTGGCGGCGGCGCGCGGGCCCGCTATTGATATACTAGCCAGGGTGGGGCAGCAGGCCGGTGGCGGAGCCGATCCATCGGCGTGTGCCGTGTTCCATTTCGGCCGAGGGGGCCGCGCCAGGATGCCTTGCCGCAATGAAGCCCAACTGTCCGATGGATGGGGCCGGGTTCGCGCGAGGCGGTCGGCCCTGATCGCCGGGTTTCTCCTGCTCGCATTGGCCGGCTGCGGTCACGTGGTCGGGGTACTCCGCCCGGTCTCCACCGTCGCGCCCGGCACGTCGCGCGTGGACATGCTGGTGGTGACGACGCGCGAGCCGTCGAAGGACCCAGGAATCCTGTATACCGGCCGGCGCGATCTCAATTTCTCGGTCAACGAAATCTCGGTTTCGATCCCTCCGGATGCCTCCCGCAAGGTTGGCGAGGTGCAGTGGCCGCGCCGGCTGCCGCCCGATCCCGAAAAGGACTTTACGACCGTGGCCGTGAGACAGCTGCCGGCCGATGCCGCCGCCGGACAGGCGTGGCTGCATCGCAACCTGCCGAAAAGCCGGACGGTGCTGGTGTTCGTGCACGGCTTCAACAACCGCTATGAGGACGCCGTCTACCGCTTCGCGCAGATCGCGCACGATTCGCAGGCGGACGCGGCGCCGATCCTGTTTACATGGCCTTCGGCCGGCAAGCTCTTCGACTACAATTACGACCGGGAGAGCACGCTCTACTCGCGCGACGGCCTGGAGACGGTGCTGCGGCTGCTCGCCGAGGACCCCCAGGTCAAGGAAGTCAGCGTGCTCGCGCATTCGATGGGCACGTATCTCACCATGGAGGCGTTGCGGCAGATGGCGATCCGCGACGGCCGCGTCGCGCCGAAGATCAGAAACGTGATACTGGCTTCGCCCGACATCGACGTCGACGTCTTCGGCCGCCAGTTCCATGACCTCGGCGATCGCCATCCGAAATTCACCGTGTTCGTCTCGCAGGACGACCGGGCGCTGGCCGTCTCGCGCTTCGTGGCGGGCAACGTCAACCGGCTTGGGCAGATCAACCCGGAAGTCGAGCCATACCGCTCGGAGGCGGAGAAGAAAGGCATCTCCTTCATCGATCTCACCAAGCTGAGGGCGCCGGGCGCGGACCTCAACCACGATAAGTTCGCCGCCAGCCCGCAGATCGTGCGCGCCATAGGCACGAGGCTGGTGAATGGCCAGTCCCTCTCCGAATCTCAGATCGGGCTCGGCGACAGCATCACCATCCTCGCCGCTGGCACGGCGAAGGCGGTGGGCACCGGCGCCGGCCTGCTCGTCAGCACCCCGCTTTCGGTGATCGATCCGGCCACCCGCCGCAATCTCGGCAGTCAGGCCGACGATTTCGCCGGACAGCTCGATACGGCGACAGGGCTCGGGGGCATGTCCGAGCAATCGCCCGGCGCGGAACTGATCACGCCGGCCAAGCCTGCGAAATAGGGTGCGAGCCTGCGGCCTCGGCCTACTCAGCCCGCCCTTATGGGCTTTTTCAGCGTCTTAATCAGCGCGCCGTGGATGGCCTCGTTGCCGGCGACGACGCCGCCGGGGCCGATGTCCGGTCCGCCTTCCTTGTCCGAGACGAAGCCTCCCGCCTCGCGGATCAATAGCGTACCCGCGCCTACATCCCAGGGATGCAGCCCGGCCTCCCAGAAGCCGTCCAGTCTTCCCGCGGCAACATAGGCCAGATCGAGCGAGGCGGCTCCCAGGCGACGTATGCCAGAGACTTCGCCCATGACGTTGCGCAGCTCGACGAGGTAGCGGCCGTGATCACCCTGTCCGAGATGCGGTACGCCGGTGCCGATGACGCAATCGTTGAGGTTGCGGCGCGCGGCGACCCGCAGGCGGCGGTCGTTCAGGAAAGCGCCGCCACCGCGCTCGGCGGTATAGAGTTCGTCCATGGCGGGGTTGTAGACCAGCCCAGCGACGAGCACGCCCTGCCGTTCGAGCGCGATGGAGACGGCGAAGACCGGAATGCCGTGGAGAAAGTTCGTGGTGCCGTCGAGCGGATCGACGAGCCAGCGATGCTGGTCGTCGGAGCCCTTCACGGCGCCGCTTTCTTCCATCAGGAAGGAATAGCCGGGGCGCGCCCGTGAAAGCTCGTCATGAACGATTTTCTCGGCCTTGCGGTCGGCCTGGCTGACATAGTCGCCCGGGCCCTTCAAGGAGACCTGGAGGTTCTGGACCTCGCCGAAGTCGCGCGCCAGCGATCTGCCGGCCTTCATCGCCGCCTGGACCATGACATTGAGCAGTGCGGAGCGGGCCATGTTTCCTCGTCGGTCGTTATTCGTCTGGTCGTCGGTCGCGCTGTCATCGTTCGACCGACGACCGACGACCCACGAACAACGCTAGTCGGCTCGGCGCAGATAAGTGATTTCGTTGGTGTCGACGACGATCCGTTCGCCGGCGGAAATGAATGGCGGCACGAGCACGCGCACGCCGTTTTCCAGAACCGCAGGCTTGTAGGAGGAGGCGGCCGTCTGACCCTTGACGACCGGGTCGGCCTCGGTGATGGTAAGCGTCACCTGATCGGGCAGGGAGATGCCGATCGGTCTCTCCTCGTAGAGCTCTACCGTCACCGTCATGCCGTCCTGCAGGAAGGCGGCGCGGTCGCCGACGAAGTCCTTCTGCAGCTCGAGCTGCTCGTAGCTCTCCGAATCCATGAAGACCAGTGCGTCGCCCTGCTCATAGAGGAAGGTGAAATCCTTCTGTTCGAGGCGGACTTTCTCGACGGTCTCGGCGGAGCGGAAACGCTCGTTCAGCTTGGTGCCGTCGATCAGGTTCTTCAATTCGACCTGGTTGTAGGCGCCGCCCTTGCCCGGCTTGACCGCATTGGTCTTCACCGCCACCCAGAGCCCGCCGTCATGCTCGATGACGTTGCCCGGACGGATTTCGTTGCCATTGATCTTGGCCATGTCGCTCTTTCGGATGAAATTGTAGCCGGCGTCGCCCGCGGGGCGATTTTTCGGCGCTTCAAGACCATAAAACGCCGAAAGAGGCAAGAGCGGACGGCCGTCAGCGAAGCTTGTTGGCGCGCCCGATCGCCTGCTTCTGCTCGTCGACGGACAGATTGCCGAAAAAGATGTCCATCTGCGGGTCGCTCAAGCCCGCGCGCCGGGCGAGCACGTACCATGCGCCGGCTTCCACCTTGTCGGCCTTGACGCCGATGCCGTTCATGTAGAGCTTGGCAAGGCGGTTCTCGGCGGCGACGTTGCCGCCTTCGGCCGCCTGCTTCAGCCAGCGAAATCCGCCCTCCAGATCAACCGTCCCGCCGCGCCCCTCCACGAGCCAGGTACCGAGGTCCAGCTCGGCCGTATCGTAGTTCTGGCGCGCCGCGAGCAAGAGCCAGCGACGGGCCTCCACATCGTTCCTGATCTTGCCGCCGATGCCGTTCGCGAAAGCCTGCGACATGGCGTATTGCGCATCGGCCAAGCCGGCATCGGCCGCCTTCTCGTAGTAGTCGTAGGCCTTTTCCAGTCCGGCCGCGCTGTCGTCCTTGCCGACGAGCATTTGCGCGTAGTTGAAGGCAGCGAGGCGGTTGCCGGCGTCGGCTGCCTCCTTCATCAGTTCCACGGCGCGCTTCTCGTCCTTCGGGACGACACTACCTTCCATCAGATAGAGCGCGTATTCGAACTTGGCCGCAGCGACTCCCTGGGCGGCCGCCTTTTCGTACAGTTCCGCGGCCTTCTTGTCGTCGCGGCGCACGCCAAGCCCGCGCGCATAGATCTCGGCCACGAGGGTCTGCGCCGCGGCGTCGCCCTTCTCCGCCCGTGGCAAGGCTAGATCGAGGGCGGTGAGGTAGAGACCGCGCTGAAACGCGCCGAAGGCGGCGTCCGACGGGCTTGCGCCGAAGCGTTTCGGATCGACGTCGACGGTCGGGCCGCCGACGCGGGCGCCGCGATCGGCTCCCGCACTCGTGCCGATGGTCGCCAGCGGCAGGGGCAGGGCCAGCAGAACGGCGACGCCGGCCATAGTGCCGACACGTTTCATCGCCGGACCTCGAAGCGCGGCGCCGTCTCGTCGAGCAGGGCGTTTGCGGCCTTCACACGTTCCCCGGGATCGGCTTCGCCGGCGAAGACGGCACTCGACAGTGCAACAAACTCGACGCCGGTGGCCGCGACCGCTCCGGCCGAGGCGATCTCGCTTCCTCCCATGACGATGCAAGGCAGCTCGATCATCTCGGCCCACCAGCTTCCGAGCGACAGGTTGCGAGGGTGCGGCCCCGGCTCCCTGTCATAGCCGAAACGACCGAAGAACATGTAGTCCGGCCGCGCCTCGCCGAGATCCAGAGCGTCGTCCCGGTTCTTGGCGCCGCCGACGCCGATCATCATGCGGTCCTGGAACTTCGTTACCAGCTCTTCCAGACCCTGCCTTCGGCCTTCGAAATGGATGCCGTCGGCTCCAACCCTCGCCGCCACCCGGGTGTCACCTTCGACCATCACGGCGATGCCGCGCGCCTGGAGGACCGGAACGACCGCTTCGGCGCGCCGCTGGAACGCCGCTTCGCCGTCGCCATAGGCCGGCAGGAGAAGCGACGCCACGTCGCCGCCGTCGACCGCCTGCTCGATCAACGCCTCGAGCTTCGCCGCATCGTCCACCCGCGGTGCGATCAGGACGAGGCGACAACGGTTCAATACATCAGCTGCCGACATGACGCCCCTTTTCCCGACCCCTCCGAAGCTGGAGACCCCGGCCTATGCGGGGCGATAATGGTGTGAATGCGGCATATAGCATGGGCGTGGGCATTGAACAGACGTAGGCGATGCCGGGTAATTCCGTCTCGCCAAACGATGCGGATACGGCTATGCGTCATCGATCCAAACGCACCCACCCATGAACGATCTCCTGCAGAACCCGCTCTTCTACGCCGTAGCTATCCCGGCTGTCCTTCTCGTGGGGTTGTCGAAAGGTGGCTTCGGCGGCGCCCTCGGCGTGATCGGCGTGCCGATGATGGCGCTCGTGCTGCCGCCCGTGCAGGCGGCGGCGATCCTCTTGCCAATCCTCGTCCTCATGGACATTGCCGCGCTTTGGGCGTGGCGGCACACGTCACGTGACTGGCAGACGTTCCGCAACATGATGCCGGGCGCCCTGGCCGGAATCGGCGTCGGCTGGCTGACCGCCGCCGTGGTCGCCGAGGCCGCGGTCAAGCTCATCGTCGGGTTGATCGCCCTCGGCTTCGTGCTGAGATGGCTGTGGCAGAAATATGCCGGTCGCGACCAGCCGCATGGGCATAATGTGGTATCCGGCGCCTTCTGGGGAGTGATTTCGGGCTTCACCAGCTTCGTGGCGCATGCCGGCGGACCGCCCTATCAGGTATACGCGCTGCCGCTGCGCCAGGATCCGAAGCTCTATACCTCTACCAGCGTCGTCTTCTTCGCGGTGATGAACGCGGTGAAGCTGATCCCCTATTTCGCGCTCGGCGAGCTGGACACCCGCAACCTGACCGCAGCCGCGGCGTTGATGCCGGTCGCTTTCATCGCCACCGTCGCCGGTGCGGCGGTGGTCAAGAAGATGCGGGCGGAGGTTTTCTATCCGGTCACCTACGCGCTGGTGTTTTTTCTGTCCTTGAAGCTGATCTGGGACGGGACACTGGAGATCTGGTAGACACGCGACGGCCAAGCGTCACCGAAGCGCCATTCGCCGCGCGTCGAGCACGGCGCGCGCCCAATCCCCAGGCCGCTCCTGCGGCAGATTGTGCCCGGCGCGCTCGAATACCCTGTGTTCGTGCGGTCCGCCAAACCTTTTCCCATGGTGTGCGGTGCCTGAACTCACCCCGTCCGCGTCGCCGTCGATGGTGATCGAGGGCACATCGATCCGAGGCTGAGCCGCGAGGCGGGTTTCGATCAGTGCATAGGCGGGATCTCCAGGGACCAATCCATAACGGTGCCGGTAGGAGTGGATCACCACGTCGACGAAATCGGGATTGTCGAAGGCCGTTGCCGAGCGCTCAAATGTCGTGTCATCGAAGTGCCAGGTCGGTGACCACATGCGCCACAGGAGGCGCGCGATGTCTCGGCGGTTGCCAGCGAGGCCACGCCGGCCGCGCTCGGAATGGAAATAATACTGATACCAGTAAGCCGCCTCCATGGCGGGCGCGGCCGGCTGAATCGATCCGGCAATATCCTGGATACTGTAGGAGTTTCCAGACACCAGCGCCTCGACGCGTTCGGGCCAGAGCGCGGCGATCACACAGGCGGCGCGGCCGCCCCAATCATAGCCGCCGAGCACCGCCCGCTCGATCCCGAGGGCATCCATCAGCGCCTTCATGTCGGCTCCGAGCGCGGCCTGCTCGCCCGACCGAAGCGCATCCGAAGAGATGAACCGTGTCGGTCCGTAGCCGCGCAGGTACGGGACGATCACCCTTGCGCCCGCCACCGCGAGCAGAGGTGCCGCCTCGGCGTAGGCATGGACGTCGTAGGGAAAGCCGTGACCCATGATGCAGGGCCAACCGTCTCGCGGACCATATTCCTCATAGGCGACGTTCAGGACGCCGGCATCGATGGTCTTCGTCATGGCAGGCGACCTTTCGCTTGTGATCCAGCGATCCCCAGCCAGGATAGACCACGCTCGAGCTCGGTCAAACCAGAGGCCGATGCCCTGCTGACAGATCGTTGGCTGGTCCACCCGGCCCGAAGCTTCAGGGTTCTACCGCGCCAGCACGTGGTCGTAGAGGGCCCTGTTGAGGAGATCGACGCCGTGCATGGCGAAGCGCGAGGGAACCTGTCACGAGCGCGAAGAGCGATCCGATCGATGCCCGACGATCCAAGCGTTCGCCCGATGACGACGTCTCGCGCATATGCTTAAAGGCGCAAAGCGCCGGAGGAACGCATGCCCAACCCCTACGAGATCGACCTCGACAAGAACGCCGCCAATTACCAGCCGCTGACGCCGCTTTCCTTCCTGGAGCGGGCCGCGAAGGTCTATCCCGACGTCACGGCCATCGTCCACGGCAAGGCGAGGATCAGCTACCGCGCTTTCTACGACCGGTCGCGTCGTCTGGCCTCCGCG
This sequence comes from Rhizobiaceae bacterium, assembly GCA_051959695.1. Lineage (GTDB taxonomy): Bacteria > Pseudomonadota > Alphaproteobacteria > Rhizobiales > Rhizobiaceae > Mesorhizobium_L. The sequence continues at coordinate 10,362 of JBQCFA010000020.1, read as the reverse complement.
CTGTCGAAGCGCGGTATCGGCAAAGGCGACACGGTCACCGTCATGCTTTCCAATACGCCGCCGATGCTTGAAGCGCATTTCGGCGTGCCGATGACGAAGGCGGTGCTGCATTCGCTCAATACGAGGCTGGACGCCGCGGTCATCGCCTTCCAACTGGACCATGCCGGATCGAAGATCGTGATCGTCGATACCGAATTTTCGAGCGTCATGGCGGAGGCGCTGAAACTTGCCAGGGTAAAGCCGCTGGTCGTAGACTTTGACGATCCTGAGTATCCCGCCGATGCGCCCCATCCGAAGGGGAAGCGCATCGGTTCGCTCGACTACGAGGGGCTGCTCACAGAAGGCGATGTGGGCTTTGCGTGGTCGATGCCGGACGACGAGTGGGACGCGATCTCGCTCAACTACACGTCCGGCACTACCGGCAACCCGAAGGGCGTCGTCTACCATCATCGCGGAGCGACGCTGATGGCTTACGCCAACACGGTCCATGCCGGCATGGGCAAGCATTGCATCTATCTGTGGACGCTGCCCATGTTCCACTGCAACGGCTGGTGCTTCCCGTGGACGCTTGCCGTGCAGGCGGGGACGCATGTCTGCCTGCGCTGGGTGCGGGCGAGGGCGATGTTCGACGCAATCGCTGACCATGGCGTCACGCATTTGTGCGGCGCGCCAATCGTCATGTCGACCTTGATCAACGCGGCCGACGGCGACAAGCGCGAATTCCCGCAGATCGTGACCTTCAATACCGCCGCCGCGCCACCGCCGGAATCCGTGCTCGCCGGAATGGCGGACGCCGGTTTCGCGGTAACGCATCTCTACGGGCTGACGGAAACCTATGGCCCCGCGGTCGTCAATGAATGGCATGCCGAATGGAACGCGCTCGACAAGGCCGGGCAGGCCGGCCGCAAGGCGCGACAGGGCGTGCGCTATTCGGCGCTCGAGGATCTCACGGTGATGGACCCACAGACAATGAAAAGGACGCCTCCCGACGGCGAGACCATCGGCGAGGTCATGTTCCGCGGCAACATAGTCATGAAGGGTTACCTGAAGAACAAGGCCGCGACCGACGAGGCCTTCGCCGGCGGCTGGTTCCATTCCGGCGATCTCGGCGTCATGCATCCGGACGGCTACATCCAGCTCAAGGACCGCTCCAAGGACATCATCATTTCCGGCGGCGAGAACATCTCCTCGATCGAGGTCGAGGAAGCGCTCTACAAGCATCAGGCGGTGGCTGGCTGCGCGGTGGTCGGGCGTCCGGACGAGAAATGGGGCGAGACGCCGATCGCCTATGTCGAGCTGAAGCCGGGAAAAACGGCGACGGAGGATGAACTCATTGCCCATTGCCGCGCATTGCTGGCGCGCTTCAAATGCCCGAAGGCGATCCTATTCGCCGAGATACCCAAGACCTCGACCGGCAAGATCCAGAAGTTCAGGCTGAGGGAAATGGCCAAGATTGCATAAGCCGCAGGGCTGCGCGCCAACCTGGCGAAAGGCGGAAAATTTTCAATTTTCAGCAAGAACCCTACGGTCCGTTAACCATCCATTAAGCTTTACGGGCGTTTACTGTGTTCATCCAGTTATCTGGATTCTTACCGAGTGGTTGGAGCCACTTTGTTTGACGCCTCCCTGTTAAACTCCTGAGAGCCGCTCATCCGCGGCTCTTTTTTTTGCTAGCGCCGCGACTTCACGCATTGCAGCTGGCGTATTAACCCTTTGTTAAACATGGGCTTGCGTTCGCGGCTGTGCGGTCGCATGCTTGCCCTTCATCGGATTCGGGCGGATTCCAGCGTGGCGCGGCCATAGCGATTCGTCGTTTCAGGTTGGGATCGAGCGAGGGGCGACTAAAGATGGGCGAACCTGAAAAGGACGGCGCCAAGACGATCAATCTCGCCGAGCGCCGCGTGTTTTCGCAGCGGTTCAAGCCGCTCTACAACGAGGGCATGGGGCTGGTGGAGCGAGCCGCCGAGTATCTCGACGGCGAGGGACGGGCGGAAGCGAAGAAGATGTCGCGCGTCGCGGCCACGCTCTATGCCGCCGAATCGATGCGCCTCACCACGCGGCTGATGCAGGTGGCCTCCTGGCTTCTTCTACAGCGCGCCGCCAATTCAGGCGAGATGAGCCGCGAACAGGTTGCAGCGGAAAAGTCGAAAGTCAGGCTCGACACCGCCTCTGCGAACGAGAACGCGCCCGGCTGGCCCGAATTGCCAGCGGCGTTCCGGGAGATCGTCGTGCGTTCTCTCAGGCTGCAGGCCGTGGTGCGCCGCATGGACGAGGAAATCTATGGCGAGGGAGCGGCCGAACCCGGGCCGCGCCGCGCCGGCAATCCCGTCTCCGACCAGATCACACTGCTCAACACGGTCTTCGCCCGCGGCTGAAAGTCTCAGCCGCGATGCAGCAGCGCATCGAACAGCGGCAGGCCCGACAGCGCAGCGAATAGGATCACGCAGAAGGCCAGGCGGCGGAAGAATTCCTCGCTGGCGTAGGCAAAGAGACGCTGGCCGGCATATACCCCGATCGCATAGACGGGAGTGAAGACGACCGCATAGGTCGCGGCCTGGAGCGTGAAAATGCCGGATAAAGCCATGCCGGACCCCGAGAGGATCGTCGTCAGAAAGAAGAGGACGATGATATTGGCGCGGAATTGCCAGGCCGGCGCGTCGCCCGAAAGCCAGTAGATGACGACCGGCGGGCCGGAGAGTTGGGTCGCGCCACCGAAGACGCCGGAGCAAATTCCGACGCCGGCGGCGATGAAGGGTGAGCGCTCGCCGCTGTAGCGCCAGCCGCTCCAGAGCACCGTCACCGCGGCAAGGACGGCAAGCGAGATCGCCCAGCGGAGAAGTTCGACGTTTCCAGCCACCAGCCACCAGATGCCGAGCGGCATTGCCAGCGCGTAGCCTAGAAGGACGGGAAGTACCGTCTTCCAACGCACCCGAGCCAATGCCGGAACGAGGATGGGGAGGGTCGGCAGCGCGTCGACCAGCCAGATGATGACGGCGGCGATCTTCGGGCCGATCAGCGCGGCCGCGACCGGCATGAACACCATTCCGGCGCCGAAGCCGGCGAAGCCGCGCACCGTGCCCGACACGGCTACGATCAGTAGTAGCACGAAGAAAGTCGTATCGAAGACCGGAAAGTGCAAGCGCTGCGCCCCGCAAGGAGAATGCTCTACGACCTAGACCTTGTTGGGCTCTTGAACCAGAGGGAGGGCGGGCTGACGCCGTCCAGCGCATCGGTTTCCGGTTCCGCGAAGCCGTCACGTTCCGCTAGAGTGGGCCATGGCTGCAGCGATTCGCATCATCGGCATCGACCCGGGCCTACGCCGTACCGGCTGGGGCGTGGTGGAGACGCTCGGCAATTCATTGCGCTTCGTGGCCTCGGGCACCGTGCATTCCGACGACAAGGCGGCGCTCGCATCGCGGCTGAGGCAATTGCATGACGGGCTGGCGGCAGTGCTTCAAGAGCACCTGCCGCACGAAGCCGCCGTAGAGTCGACCTTTGTCAACAAGGATGCCGTTGCCACCTTGAAGCTCGGCCAAGCACGCGGCGTGGCCATGCTGGTGCCGGCGCTCGCCGGCCTTGCCGTTGCCGAATACGCGCCGAATGCCGTGAAGAAGACCGTGATCGGCGTAGGTCACGGCGACAAGAAGCAGATCCACATGATGGTGCGCGTTCTGATGCCGCGCGCCAGCTTCGACACTGACGATGCGGCCGACGCGCTCGCCATCGCTATCTGCCACGCCCACCACCGACAGAGCCTGGCTGCGAGGCTGGCGGGGATGACCGGCTAGATCGGCCTTCAGCAAGCGGTGTTCTTGACTTGTTCCAATGGTTGGAATAAGTAGGAGAAATCTTTCAGGATAGATTCAATGCGTGTCTCGGAAAAAGGGCAGATCACCATTCCGAAGAATCTGCGTGAGCTTGCCGGCATCAAGCCGAACGGCAACGTGTCTATTCATCTTGAGGGTGGGCGGCTCGTCATCGAAACCGCGGACCGGTCCGTCACCGAAGCCAACAGGGCGCGCCTGGAGCGCTTCATGAGAGCACTCAGGAAGCTGGAAGGGACAGGCGATCCTTCGATAAGCGCCGACGATGTCATGCGCGCTACCCGGGATCGCTGATGTGCCGGTGCTGGTCGACACCAACGTACTGATCGACATCGCCTATCGCGATCCGGACTGGGAGAGTTGGTCACAGGCGCAATTGTCGCGGCGGTTGGCCGACGGCCTTGTCATCAACCCGGTAATCTTCGCAGAATTCAGCTATCGCTACGGCGACATCGACAGCGCGGACGCCGCGCTCGATCCGGAAGAGTTCCTGCGGGAGCACCTTCCCTGGGAGGCGGCTTTCGCGGCGGGACAAGTGTTTCGCGTCTATCGCAGGCGCGGTGGCGCCCGGGAGGAGGTCCTGCCGGATTTCCTGATCGGCGCCCATGCGGCGGTTCGGGGCTATGCGTTGCTGACGCGCGATCCGGACGGCTATCGATCCTATTTTCCAATGGTCGACGTGATAGCGCCGGACACCCATCCATGAGACAGGGCCGCGCATGATCGGCAAGCTGAAAGGCACGGTCGACGAGATCGGCGAGGCTCATTGCGTCATCGACGTTCACGGCGTCGGCTACGTCGCATATTGCCCGATGCGGACGCTGTCGGCTTTGCCTGCAGCGGGTGAGGCGGCGGAACTCTTCATCGAGACCTATCTGCGCGAGGATTTGATCCGGCTCTACGGCTTCGGCTCGGCGCTGGAGCGGGAATGGTTCCGGCTCTTGATGAACAACGTCCAGGGTGTCGGCGCCAAGGTCGCGCTGGCGGTGCTTTCGACGCTGTCGCCTTCCGATCTTGCCAACGCCATTGCGCTGCGCGACGTGGCCACTGTCAGCCGCGCGCCGGGCGTCGGCAAGAAGGTCGCCGAGCGTATCGTCACCGAACTGAAGAACAAGGCGCCCGCCTATGCGGGTGCGGCGACCGGCACGATCGGGTTGAAACAGGAACTGGGGGATGGCGTCGCGCCGGCGCCGATCGCAGACGCCGTCTCGGCGCTCGCCAATCTCGGCTATTCGCGCGATGTCGCGGCCAACGCGGTGGCCGCCGCCCTGAGGGAGGCGGGCGAAGGCGCGGATTCGGCCAAGCTCATTCGGCTCGGTCTGAAGGAACTGGCACGGTGAGCCAGGTTGAAGGTTCCTTACATTCTGGTAAATTGTAAGGAGCAATGGGAGCAACGTGATGGGTATCGAAGCCAAGATAACCAGCAAGGGCCAGACAACGATTCCCGCGGAAATACGGGAACGGCTCGGGCTTCATACGGGCGATCGAATTGCATTTATTGAGATGGACCAAGGATTCTTGATCGTGCCTCGCAACCGGCCGGCCAACAGCTTGTTCGGATCGCTTGCGGAATACGCGCTGCCGAACACCACCGTGGAGGATTACAAGCGGGCCGTCGGCGAAGGTATCGGCGACCATGTGGAGAGCAGCCGAAAGCACGACGAGTCGGCAGCGTGATAGGGCTCGATACCAACATCCTGCTGCGCTCGACGCTGAATGACGATCCGGTTCAGTCCCCGGTGGCGCAGCGACTGCTGCAAAGCCTTGATGAGAGTCGCCGAGCGTTCGTCAACATACCGGTGACGCTGGAATATTTCTGGGTACTTCGGTCGCGCTATAAGCTACCGCAGGAGCGGCTTGTCGGAGCCTTGCGCGATTTGCTCGAAGTAAAACATATTGAATTCGAGGCATTTGAGACAATCGAAAGAGCGCTGGTACTCTATGAACGTCTCGCGGCCGATTTTTCGGATGCCGTGATCGCGATGCGCAACCGCGAGCTCGGCGTTGATAATACTTTGACCTTCGACGAGGGCGCGGCCCGCCGCATTCCCTCCATGGAACTTCTCAGTTGAGCCTCGCTCCCCGCCTTGTGTCCGGCGAGCAGCGCGGCGAGGATGTCGAAGCCTCCCTGCGTCCGCAGACCCTGGACGAATTCATCGGCCAGGCGGCGGCGCGCGCCAACCTGAAAGTGTTCGTCGAGGCGGCGAAGGGCCGGGGCGAGGCGCTCGACCACGTGCTCTTCGTGGGGCCGCCCGGTCTCGGCAAGACGACGCTGGCGCAGATCATGGCGCGCGAGATGGGCGTCAATTTCCGCTCCACCTCCGGCCCGGTCATCGCCAAGGCCGGTGATCTGGCGGCGCTGCTCACCAATCTGGAAGAACGCGACGTGCTCTTCATCGACGAGATCCACCGGCTCAGCTCGGCGGTCGAGGAAATCCTCTATCCGGCGATGGAGGATTACCAGCTCGACCTGATCATCGGCGAGGGGCCGGCGGCGCGTTCGGTCAAGATCGACCTGGCGCCGTTCACGCTCGTCGCGGCGACGACGCGGGCGGGGCTTGTCACCAACCCGCTGCGCGACCGCTTCGGCATCCCGATCAGGCTGAATTTCTACACGATCGAGGAATTGGATGAGATCGTCCGGCGCGGCGCGCGCATCCTCGGCCTGCCGCTTGCCAACGATGGGGCGCTTGAGATCGCCCGGCGAGCACGCGGTACGCCGCGCATCGCCGGGCGGCTGCTCAGGCGCGTGCGCGACTTCGCGACCGTGGCGGGCGCGGATCAGGTCACTCGTACGATCGCCGACGAGGCACTGTCGCGGCTCGAGGTCGACACGCTCGGCCTCGACCAGCTCGACCGGCGCTACCTTTCCATGATCGCTCAGAATTATGGCGGCGGCCCGGTCGGGATCGAGACGATTTCCGCCGGCCTGTCCGAGCCACGCGACGCCGTCGAGGACATTGTCGAGCCCTACTTGATTCAGCAGGGTTTCATCCAGCGCACGCCACGCGGCCGCTTACTCACCGCCAATGCCTGGCGTCATCTCGGGCTGGAGGCGCCGCGCGACCTAGCGCAGACGCAGATCAATCTTTTCCAGGAAGAATAGCTGGTCGGGCTTGTCTGCCAGCCCATTTCTTGAACATCGCCGCTAATGGTGGCAATCCGGCTCCTGTTTCGGATCCCGCTCGCCAGGAAAGGAATGTCGATGGCCGATCAGGACAAAGCGCTTTCAGCGGGCCTCGCCGGCGAACTGACGCCGACCGGCCACCGGCTGCTGGCGCGGGTCTATTTCGCCGACACGGACTTTTCCGGCGTCGTCTATCATGCGCGCTATCTCGAATTCTTCGAGCGCGGACGTTCGGACTTCCTGCGGCTGGCCGGCGTCCACCACACCGAACTCGCCGACGGCAAGCATGGCGAGAAGATGGTCTGGGTAGTGCGGAAGATGGAACTCGTCTTCCACGCCCCGGCGCGGATCGACGACATCCTCACCATCGACACCAAGACCGCAAATGTCTCCGGTGCGCGCATCTTCATGGAGCAGCGAATCAGGCGTGGCGAAGCGCCCCTGGTCGACGCCAGTGTGGAAGCGGCGATAATCGGTGAGAGCGGCCGCCCGCGGCGCTTTCCGAAAGAATGGATCCAGGCTTTCATGCCGCAGGGACCGGCGTCCTGAAGGCAACGTTCTATTTGCGTCCCTGAAAGCCGTGCAGTCCTAACGCATCCTTAACCATAAGCCTTCATGAACAGTATGGTTAAAATTGGAAGGACTCGGCTCGCCTTCCTTTGACCAAATTTGCCCCGGAGAAGGCGCCTGCTAGGCGCTAACGGGGGGATCGGCGCCATTATTCTTTCGAGACGCGAACCGTTTCGAGGCGACGCAAGGAAGTCGGTGTCGCCGAATGATCGTTAAGGACGAGTTGGACATGGATACCCTCACGCTTGCCGCGCCCGTTTCGGAAGTTTCGGTCTGGGCCCTGTTCTGGCATGCCGGATGGGTGGTCAAGCTGGTCATGATCGGGCTCCTGTGCGCCTCGATCTGGACCTGGGCGATCATCGTCGACAAGCTCATCACCTATACGAGGATGCGCGCCGCGCTGAACCGTTTCGAGCAGATATTCTGGTCTGGCCAGTCGCTCGAGGATCTCTACCGGACGCTTTCGGAACGCAAGACCACCGGCATGGGCGCGATCTTCATCGCCGCCATGCGTGAATGGAAGAAGAGTTTCGAGAAGGGCGCAAAGTCACCGCTGGCGCTGCAGACGCGCATCGACAAGGCGATGGACTTGGCGCTGACGCGTGAGATGGAGAACCTGGAAGGCCGGCTCGGCTTCCTGGCCACGATCGGCTCGTCGGCGCCTTTCATCGGGCTGTTCGGCACGGTAGTCGGCATCATGACCTCGTTCCAGGCCATCGCCGGTTCGAAATCGACCAATCTGGCCGTGGTCGCGCCGGGCATCGCCGAAGCGCTGCTCGCCACCGCGTTCGGCCTGCTCGCCGCCATTCCCGCCGTCATCGCCTACAACAAGCTTTCCGCCGACGCCAGCAAGCTCGGCGTACGCATGGAAGGCTTCGCCGACGAATTCTCCGCCATACTCTCGCGCCAAATCGATGAGAAGGTGGCGCACCAGCGTGCGGCCTGAGAAGGCCGGGCGGTTGAAAGGATCGATCCATGGGAATGGCAGTCGGTACCCAGGGACGCGGCGGGCGCGGTCATAGGCGGCGCGGCCGCCATCACGGCCTCATCGCGGAGATCAACGTCACGCCCTTTGTCGACGTGATGCTGGTGCTGCTCATCATCTTCATGGTGGCGGCGCCGCTTCTGACCGTCGGAGTGCCCATCGACCTTCCGGAGACGCAGGCCAAGGCGCTCAACTCCGAGACGCAGCCGATCACCGTCTCGATCAACAACAAGGGGCAGGTTTTTTTGCAGGAGACCGAGATTCCAGTCGAAGAGGTGGTGGCGAAGCTGCAGGCGATCTCCAAGACCGGGTATGACGAGCGCATCTATGTGCGCGGCGACAAAGATGCCGACTACGGCACCGTCATGAAGGTCATGGCGCGCATCTCCGCGGCGGGCTATCGCAATCTCGGCCTGGTGACGCTGCAGGAACAGGATAAGTAGCGGCCCGGAAACCATGAAGACGGGGATAACCACATCGGTCATTCTCCACGCGGCGGTGCTGACCTTCGGGCTGATCACCCTGTCCGCGCCGCGACCCTATGAGGTCGGCGATGTCGAGGCGCTGCCCGTCGACATCGTACCCGTGCAGTCGATTACGCAGGTGCAGCAAGGCGACAAGAAGGCTCCCAAGAAGGAGAAGTCGGCTCCGAAGCCGACGGCGAAGACCGAGCCGGTGAAGGACGCTCAGAAGGTCGGCGACAACAATATCGACATCAAGGACCCGCCAACGCCGGAGCCGCGGCCGAAACCCGTGGCCAAGACGACCGAGCCGCCGCCCGCGCCGGAGCCGGTCGTGAAGCCCGCCGAGCGGCCGGATCCGCAGCCGCAGAAACAGGCCGAAGCCAAACCCGAGCCAGTGCCGGCCACCGAGCAGACGCCGAAGGCGCAGGCGAAGCATGAAGTAAAGCCCGATCCGATCCAGCAGACGATCGTAGCGGAAAATCCCGATGCGGAGAGCGTCAAGCTCCCCGATACGGCGCCGTCGCCAGACGCCAGGCCGCAGCCGCCGCAGGCGCAGACCGCCAAGGCGCCAGAGCGCAAGGATTCCGACAAGCCGGTGATCCGCCAGACCGCCCAGCAGAAATCCGAAGACAAGGATTTCACCCTCGACAAGGTGGCGGCACTGCTCAACAAGGAAAAAGCCTCCGGCGGTGGCGCTAAGCGCTCGACCGACGAGGCCTCCCTTGGCGCCGACCACACGACGGGCGGCGACAAGCTATCGCAGAGCGAGATGGACGCGCTGCGCAGCCAGCTCGCCGGCTGCTGGACGATTCCAGCGGGCGTCGAGGACGCCGACAAGCTCAAGGTCACGGTCCAGTTCAGCCTGTCGCGCGACGGACATCTCGAAGGCGCGCCGCGGGTCGTGCAGAGCGCCGGCAGCCAGTCCGCGGACGACAGTGCCATCCGGGCCGTCAACATCTGCAATCAGCGCGGCTTCAACCTGCCGTCCGACAAGTACCAGACATGGGCCAACGTGGTCGTCCATTTCGACCCGAGCGACATGTTCTGATCGTCCTTCCGCCATCGAAATCTGAGAGGCGCAAATTAATGAAGCATTTCCTGAAGAGCATCGTGCTGGCCTTGGCGTTGGCCGCCGGTATCGCTGGGGTGGTCCGGCCGGCATGGGCGCTGGTCGAGATCGACGTCAACAAGGGCAATGTTGCACCCTTGCCGATCGCGATCACCGACTTCCTTTCGGGCGATGCAATAGGCGCGCAGATCTCCGATATTGTCTCGGCCGACCTGAAGCGCTCCGGACTCTTCGCGCCCATCGATAAGTCGGCCTTCATCGAGAAGGTATCCAATCCCGACGCGGCGCCGCGCTTCGACGACTGGAAGGTCATCAATGCGCAG